>CAIWHI010000890.1 GCA_903912435.1 uncultured Bacteroidota bacterium
AAACAACCATTACCGCCCAAGAAGATTTTATGATGCAACACCCGTTAATTCGGTTTGCTTTGCCGGTTTTGGTGTTGCTGGCTATTGTTGCGGTATTATTGACTCAGCATAAACCCCGTTACCGTGCCATTTAAGAAAGCTTTAACAAATTAATGCTACTATCCGTCAAAAGAGCCTAAGATTTGCCGGTGTTTTATCGGACAAGTGGCAGTAATTAAACATCTCTCAATCCATTCAAATAAAGATTACGCACATGAAAATAGCTGTCGCTGGTACGGGTTATGTCGGTCTATCAAACGCCATCTTGCTGGCACAACATAACCAAGTGGTTGCCATTGATATCATTCCTGAAAAGGTTGACATGATCAACCGCAAGCAATCACCTATTGTCGATGTTGAAATTGAAGATTACCTTAAAAACAAAACCCTTGATTTAAAGGCAACCTTAGACAAACAAGAAGCTTATCTTGGTGCGGAATACGTTATCATTGCCACTCCGACTGATTACGACACCGAAACCAACACCTTTAACACCCGCTCAGTCGAAGCTGTTATACAAGATGTGATCGCCATCAACCCAAAAGCGGTCATGGTCATCAAATCCACCATCCCTGTCGGTTACACCGCCAAGGTGAAAGCGCAATTCAAATGCGACAACATTTTTTTCTCGCCCGAATTCTTGCGTGAAGGCAAGGCACTGTATGACAACCTCTACCCCTCACGTATTATTGTGGGCGAGCGTTCTGAACGGGCCGAAGTGTTCGCTAACCTAATCAAGCAAGGAGCGATTAAGCAAGATATAGATGTGCTGTTCACCGAATCTTCCGAAGCCGAAGCGGTCAAACTGTTTGCCAATACCTACCTGGCGATGCGCGTGGCTTATTTTAATGAATTGGATACCTACGCAGCCACACATGGACTAGATACCCTACAAATTATCCAAGGCGTAAGCCTTGATCCGCGCATTGGCAGCCACTACAACAACCCGTCATTTGGTTATGGCGGCTACTGCCTGCCTAAAGACACCAAGCAACTACGTGCCAACTATCAGGATGTACCGCAAAACCTAATTAATGCTATTGTAGAAGCCAACACCACCCGCAAAGATTTTATTGCCGATAGTATCTTAAAACGTAATCCTACGGTTGTGGGTATCCACCGCCTGATTATGAAAAGCGGTTCGGATAATTTTAGGGAATCCAGCATTCAGGGGATTATGAAGCGTATTAAGGCCAAGGGTGTTGAAGTGATTATTTATGAACCGGAGCTGAAAGAGGCGGAGTTCTTTAGGTCTAAGGTGGTTAATGATTTGGCTGAGTTTAAGCGGCTGTCGGATGTAATTGTGGCAAATCGGGTTACTGATGATATTAGGGATGTGGTGGGGAAGATTTATAGTCGGGATTTGTTTGGGAAGGACTAGATTGGCACATCAATAATTTATTAATTCACGCTTTAATCTTTAATAAAATACTATGCAAGCAGCCCACCGTGTAATCGCAAACACTGGCATTCTTTATGTAAGGATGATGATTACAGTATTTATGTCGCTTTATAGTACACGTTTGATCTTATCAGCATTAGGCGTGGAAGATTTCGGACTATTCAATTTAGTTGGCGGCATCATTGCTATGCTCAATTTCTTGAACGGTTCGATGGCCTCGGCCACGCAGAGGTTTATATCCCATGCCCAAGGGTCAGACGATATAAACAAAGTGACGCGTATATTTAATATGAGCGTCATTCTGCACCTTTGCACTGCTATATTTGTGTTTATGATGTTAGAGATTGTAGGATATTTCTTATTTAACGGTTTTCTTAACATTGCAGAAAATAGAGAAAACATAGCTAATATACTGTATCAATTTATGGTGGCCAGTACACTGTTTACTGTTATTGCCGTACCCTATGAAGCTGTAATAACATCCCATGAAAACATGATTTTTTATGCAGGATTAGGTATATTAGAGGCAGTCCTTAAACTAGCCATTGCGCTTTACATCAGTTATGGCACTTTTGATTTCTTAGTTGGCATACAAGTTTCAGTTGATTGCATTAACATTAATCACAATAATAGCCTTGATTTTTTGTCAACCAGCTTAGAGCAATCAATCCAGTGTGTACACTTTAATTATCAGACATTCGATAATTTAATGGTCTATGGCTTATTAACAGCCCTGCTATCAGTTTTGATGCTTATTGTACGTGCAATTTATTGCCATAGAAAATATCCTGAATGCGCTATTAATTTTAACCGAAACTACGACAACACCCTATTAAAACAGATGACCGGTTTCGGTGGCTGGTCTTTTTTAGGCACAACCAGCACCATGATAGCCAACTATGGGCAGTCAGTTGTAATAAATATATTTTTTGGTACAACTGTAAATGCCGCTCAAGGAATAGCCAGTCAAATTAGCGGTCAATTAGGGGTGCTGTCAAACACATTAATGAAAGCATTAAACCCAATGATTACGAAGAATGAAGGTGCCGGTAATCGAAAACTTATGATGACCGCCACCATGATGGGATGTAAAGTTTCTTTTTTTTTGATGATGGCGTTGCATATTCCTTTTTTAATAGAAACTCCATTCATCCTTAAATTATGGCTTAATAATGTACCTGATTTTGCTGTGATATTTTGTCGGTTCTTACTTATTCGCAATCTAATTGAGCAACTTCACCTTCCTTTAATGTCAGCCATATTTGCTGAAGGTAAAATAAAGGGGTATCAGATTGTCGTATCAATATTAGCACTTTTCCCATTGCCTATTTCATATTTTTTATTTAAAAATGGCTACCCAGCTGACACACTATATGTAATATTTATTTTTTACTCTATATTATTTTCATGTGACCTACTCTATTATGCGAAGAAAAATTGCCAAATGATATTAACGCATTTTTTTAAAAACATATTTTTAAGATGCACAATATCATTTATGATTGTATTTTTATTTTCACTAACACCAATTTATTTCATAAATGAGCATGGTTTAATACGCTTAACTGCCGTAATAGCAGCCTCAACAATATCTTACATGATCGTTGTTTTTTTTATAGGGTTATCAAAAGATGAAAGGATACATATAAAAAAAATGACAAATTTAGTTATTAAAAAAGTGTTTCATGAGACACATTAATATGGTGATAACCCTATGAGAATCCTTTGGATTACTGCTGATGTATTATATCCATTTCTTCCTTTTGTTGAGGGCAATCCCTCACAAGGTGGTTCTTGGATAGATCCTCTATTTTTTAGCTTAGCAAAAAATAAAGACATACAATTAGGAATATTATCGCCTGTACTTAATGGTAAGAATCAGGTAAAAGATATAGATGGAATAATTTATTTCACTATACCTATGCCTAAAAACGGCACGACTAAACCAATAACAAAAGAAATGACTAATGACTATTTGACCGCTATTGCTGATTTTAAACCAGATATTATTCATATTCATGGCATTGAAAAAAACTTCGGACTAATAAGAAAACATGTGGACAGCAATATCCCTATCGTATGCTCTATACAGGGTATTATTAACGCTTATGTGCCTTATTTACAATTTAGCATAGCTGATATTTTTTTGGACAAATATAGATCCATCAAGAATAAATTAGGCAGAGGTGGCATTAAGACTTGGATTAATGATTGGTTAAAATATAATCACTTAGAACAAGAAATAACCAAAGAAAACCAGTATTTTATTGGACGGACAACTTGGGATAAAGCACAAATAAAAGCTTTAAATCCAAATGCCTATTATTTTCATGGTGAAGAACTACTAAGAACCCCATTTTATTCTAAAGAATGGAAGCTTAGTACTTGTAATCAGCATCAAATCTTTATGTCATCAGCTGCATATCCAATAAAAGGTTTTCATATTGCCTTAAAGGCCATTGCTTTATTGAAAAAAAAATATCCAAACATAAAATTAATTGCACCTTTGTCATCTTTTAAAACGGATACTTCTTTTATTTGGGATTTTTTATTTGCAGAGGATTATGCGCGATTTCTAAAAAATGAAATATTTAGACTGGATATAAAAGACCATGTATATGCAACTAAAAGATTATCGGCCGAGGAAATGGCAGAATGCTTTACTGAAGCACACGTATTTGTTTTATCTTCATTTGTGGAAAACAGCCCTAATTCTCTCGGAGAAGCCATGATGATAGGCACTCCCACAATTGTAGCCCCTGTAGGCGGTGTAATGTCTATGGTAACAGATAATGAAAGCACATTAATGTTCCCTTCGGGAGATCACGCTTTTTTGGCTTACCAAATAGATGCTTTATTTTCAAATAACGAATTAGCCAATAAAATAAGTACTTCGGCAAAACTAATAGCTAAAAAGAGGCATGATATTTTGGATGCAACCTCTCAATATATTGATATTTATAAGAAAATAATAGAATTACACTATGAAAATTTTACACCTTTTCAATGAAATTAACTTCTCTGGTGCAGAGATCATGTATGCGCAAGCTGCACCTCTATTGCAAGGTAATGGATTTGAACTTATAGCAGTAAGCACTGGCACTAATGAAGGAAATTATGTAAAACAATATCAAGAGGCGAATTATAAGATTTATCATAAACCTCTGCCTGCTTTTAGTTTATTAAGCCTTCACAAGCTGCTATATTACTACAAAGATTTTTACTTTTTTTTGAAACAAGAAAAAATTGATGTTTTGCACATTCATCGCAGTAACTTGATTGTTTCAGCATTTATTGCCAAGTTTGCAAAAATTAAATGCATAAAAACCCAGCATAATAATTTTCGTAATAACTGGTACTCATTACCTTATGCAATTGCTTGGCGGTTTATATTGAGAAACTTATGCCAAGTTACTTTTCAAACAATAGGGGAGAGTGTTTATGATAATGAGCTTAATTATTATAGAAACCCTTCTGTTAGAGTAAATAATTGGTTTGATGAAAAAAAATTTTATCCTGCTCCAAATATTGATGAAAAAAGCAATCTACGTAAGCAACACAGCATTCCTCAAGACGCTTTTGTAATTGTTTCAACTGGCAGTTGCAGTCATGTTAAAAATCATCATGATATTATTAAAGCTTTGGCTCTAGTCAAGGATAAAATCAATGTGCTTTATTTACATTTAGGTCAAGGCAAAACCGGATCAGAAGAAAAACAGCTTGCATTAGATTTAGGTGTTTCAGAATTGACATTATTTTTAGGCAATAAAAATAATGTAAGAGATTATTTGGTTGCAGCAGATATATTTGTTATGACATCGAAATTTGAAGGACTAAGTATTGCAGCTATAGAGGCAATGGCTTGTAAATTACCTTGCATTCTCTATAATTCTCCTGGATTATGCGACTTAATTAAAAACAATGATAACGGTTATTTGATTAAACCTGATTACCATTTACTTGCAGATACTATTATTAATGTACGGAAATATCCAGATGAAGTCGTTAAAAAAACAAATCACGCATATGAATATGTTAAAAATGAATATTCAATTTTAAATAACGTTAAAAAAATAATTAAGTTGTATAAATTCATTGGCTGAAAATCTTGGAAGCGGAACGAAGAGAAGCGAAGATTTTTAGTCCCCGATA
>CAIWHI010000891.1 GCA_903912435.1 uncultured Bacteroidota bacterium
CAGGAGGAGGAGGAGCAGGACAGGGCGAGGAAAGAAGGGCACTAGGTGGTGGTGGTGCAAATCCGCACGTTGAGACAGTGCGGGAGAGAGAAGGGAGGCAGCGCGAGAATGGTCAAAAGCGTTGACCGTCATGATTGTCTGAAGACACCGACCTAGTGTGTGTGTGTTTGTGCAATAGCCTTAATAGAGTCTTAAAGAGGCACTATGATTGTGTAGGGTTCAATGTGCGTGGATCAGATGGGCGCACTGGGATGCAGTCGCGACAATTGCGCGGGCGTTCAATCGCAGTGGTCTGCTGTGTCAAGACTTGCGGGAAGGAGATTGCTGAGGCAACTGCTTCTCCACTTCCTCAGCACTACGGCCCGGCCATTGGGTGATGATGATAATCTGGGTATTGGTAACATCAGGGAAGGTCTCGATTGGGGTATCCCTATAACACATGTAACCAATTACAGCTAAAATACCTGTGAGAAAAAAGACAAAGTAGCGGTGCCGTAACGAAAAATATATTATTTGTTTTATTAACTTATTCATGTAGCATGCAGTTTATAAGGTGACTATTGTTCAGTTAATTTGCTGTACAATAAAATCTGGTTTTTAGTTATCAACAGTTCACCAACGTTGAGACCCGAACTTATAAACGACTTTTCATTTACAGTCTTAATCAATTCCACCTGGGTAACCTTGAGGTCGCTATCATTACGGTAAACAATTACGTAATTTTTTCCTTCCTGAGGTATCAATGAGGCAGTGGGGATGCATAGTGCAGTTGCTCCTTCTGTATTGTTTACCAATACCTTGGCAAACATATCGGGCTTAAGCAGCATTTCTGAATTGTCTAGATTCACCCTTACCTTCATTGCCTTGCTTTGCGGGTCTAGCACCTGACTGATTTTGTCAATCTTGCCTACGAATGTCTTACCGGGATATGAAAGAGGAAGCACCTTTACTCTATACCCCTCCTTAATTTTCGATATATCGGCCTCATATACATTAGCATATACCCACACATTCTTAAGGTCGGAGATGGTAAACAGGTTATCGCCCATATCAGGTCTGATAAATGCACCCGCATTTACCTTTTTCTCTACTATATAGCCATTTATAGGCGATACTACCATGTATTGACCACCCTCACTTGCCTTTCCTCCACCATTGATGTTGATTACCGACTGTACTTTGTTGCGAGCCGACAATGCCTTTTCGTAGTTTTGCTTAGCCTCATTATATTCCTTTTCACTGCTGATGCCGTTTTTGTAAAGCGACTCAGCATTGTCCATCTGGCGTTTACTAATGGCAAGGTCGGCATTGGCACTGCTCAGGTCATTATAACTTCCAGCCACATCGGCACTGTGAATCACAGCCAATACCTGACCTTTGGTAACCTTGTCGCCTAGTGTCACCTTGCACTCTATTACTTTTCCGCTTACCTGCGGGAAGATTTTAATGACATTATTGTCATTAAAACTAATTACACCACTTAGGGTTAGCTCATCAGTAATATTGCAATTGCGCACAGTGTCCATTTGTATCATGTGCTTCATAGTATCGGGCAATATGAATTTACCACTCGCTGCAACTACTGCCACCTTATGTTCGCAGGCCGTCAATAGAACCAATCCTATTAATGCAGCCACTATTACTTGTTTCATTTTATTAATATTTTAGAATGCTGTTAAAAATTAAAATTTCGACTATTAACCAGACCCTAATTAACCACATCAGCCCCAACAATATCGTTGAGTTCTTCCTTGGCCAATCTTAAATTAAGTGTCTGCTCCAGTTGTTTTTCACGTATATCCTGGTAATCATTAAAATACTCCAAAAATTCCAGCAGGCTTATCTGCCTCTTGTTGTAGCTGTCCATTATGTTTCTCTGCAGTTGGTTGTAATCTTCATAGAATTTCGCATTGTTTTTAGACGACAACTGTATGGTGAGCAACAATTTTTGGTAAGCATTGAGTACATCATTTTGTAATTTCTGGTCAGCCTGGGTAAGCAAGGTTTCCTGTTGTTTTATCTGGTACTTTGCCGATTTGATATTACCCTGGTTCCTGTCCCATAAAGGCAGGGGAAGGGAAATGGCTAGCCCTACATAATTAGGGGCATAGTTGGCATTTTGGTCAAACTCAGGGCCGAAGGTGATATCTGGTACGGCCAAAGCCTTTTGCAGTTTCAGGTTTTGTTGATTGAACTGGGTTTGGTAAACCTGAGTCTGGTAGTCGGGGTTGTTGCGCTTAGCCGTATCCATTAGCTGCAACCAGGTAATGGATGGAAGCTCTGCCGACTCATTTTCGGGCAGCAAGGGCTGTATGAATTTATTGCCTGTTATTTGCAACACCGTCTTTAGCTCGCTCTGGGCATCATTCATGCTTTTGGCATTTTCAGTCATATCCTGCTGCAATGCTATTATCAGTGCCTGCACCCTCAGGTATTCTTTACGGGCTATATTCCCAGCAGCCAATTCTGCTTCCTGGGCATGTAGCAGCTTGTTTAGGCTAGCCATATTTTCGTTGTATAATCGGGCATTACCCTGTAAACGAGCAATGGTGTAAAAATCTGTCAATAAAGTAGCTCTGAGGTTACGCATTACTGATTTGAACTGCCATTCGGCAAGCATCACGTTGGTTTTGGCAAGGTCTATTTGCTTACCCCTTTTGCCTGCTGTTTTTATGAGTTGCTGAACCTGTACATAATACTCCCCTACCGGATTACCATTGGCATCGGTGCCATGCTGAAACAGGGATGACGTATTTTTTGAGTAAATATTCTGGTCAGTATTAAGTAGTGGATTATCCCATTTGCGGGCCTGCTCCACTAAGGCCTGCGACGACTGGATATTATAATGTTCGGCCAAAAGCTGGAGGTTATTGTCCAGGAACATTTTTTCGGCCTGCTTTACATCCAGCTTCAAGGTATCTGCCACTGATTGGGCTGACATGACCTGTGCACTAATAATGTTTATCTGCGAAAAGTATATGCAACCTATGAAGCATATACTTTTTGCAAGCCTATAAGAAAGCATACAAATTGATTTGAGAAAAAAGTGAATAATTGCGGCCTGGCCGCAGAGAAACCCAAAAGCACTTAGGATAGCTTGGGGGGAGGTGGATTGATTTCCTCAAAAAACAGGTAAAAGTAATTCTGTGGTATGGGGCTTGAGAAACCTACCTCCTCCTGCTCATGAAAAAAGTAGGTAAAAGTAGGGTTTAAAGCTAACTCTTGTGGTATAAATTTAGGTGCATCTGCCCTACGCGAAGAATGATTTTGTGATGAAATACTGCTACTGGATGTTGCAATATTGCTGTGTGATTTTACAGACTTAGAAATAGTACAATTTGATGTTGGGGTTAAATCAAATGACATCAGCGATAGTCTGTCCGGTATATTAGATAACAGGTAACAGAATATCAATAGCAGAATGCCCAACAATTGCAATATAAAAATCCTGGACTTAAACATAGCTTGCGCAATGCAATATTAGCCTTTGGAAAAATAATAGAATGTTAAGACTTTATTAGACAAAAGCTAACACATCGATATTTTAAAACCCGAAGGGTTTACAATTACAAAAAACAAAGTGCAAACCTGACCTATTAATACGTTTACACGGAGGATTTACCTTATTGACCCAGGATTTATCACGAATCATTTACCTTTAACCGGAAATAACAGGCTGTCTATTATAAATGTTTAGACTATGAACAATTCTATTTTTACTGATGCCCGCTTACTGGATGAATTGAATAAATATACCCGCACCAAACAGGTGAAGCGCGACCATGTACTCATTGCCCCCGGCGACGAGGTGGTATTTATCCCTCTGGTGATGAAAGGGGTATTGAGAATTGTGAGGCAGAATGAGGAAGGCAAAGAAATTTTCCTCTACCACCTCTACCCCGGCCAAACCTGCGCAATGGCTATTAATTGCTGTCAGGGACGCAAAAAAAGCAGTGTAAAAGCCATTGCTGAGGAGGACTCTGAAATAATGCAGATACCTGTGAATATGGTAGATGAATGGTTTAAATACCCCGAATGGAAAACCTATGTGAACAGCACCTATAGCCAGCGTTTTGCCGAATTGCTGGAAGTAATTGACCTTATTGCCTTTAGCAATATGGATAAGCAGGTGCTGCACTACCTTAATGAACGTTGCCGTGCTGCAGGCTCCAAAGCAATAATGATTACCCACCAGCAAATAGCCGACGAACTACATACCCACCGTGAGGCCGTGAGCCGACTGCTCCGCACCATGGAACAAAAGAATATCCTGAAATTGGGCAGGAACACAATTGAGTTGCTGAATTAATAAGATTTTTTCAGTTATGGAACAAATGTTCCTAAGTAAGTGTATGATTAGTAGGAGTTTTGTATCCTAAATCAAACTTTTATTTATGAAAAAGAATATGGGTTCCCTCGACCGCATCCTCAGAATAGTTGTAGCAGCTGTGATTGCTGTGTTATATTTTATGAAAGTAATAGATGGCACATTGGCTATCATATTAATGGCGCTGGCAGGCATCTTTGTATTAACCAGCCTCATCAGTGTTTGTCCATTATACCTGCCATTTGGTATTAGCACAAAAGGAAAAGAAGAGTAAAGTAGATGTAGATATGAAAGAAGGCCAATTTGCTTCCCCGCAAATTGGCTTTTTTGTTATTTATAATTTTACAATTTTTCAAAAAAAGAAAACAA
>CAIWHI010000892.1 GCA_903912435.1 uncultured Bacteroidota bacterium
ACATGAGGTTAATCATTATCTGCCGTGGTTCTTTAGGAATAGACATAAGTTTAAACTTTTAAAAAGTGATGAAATATAATCCCTGTTAATTGCTACATGCATTAGTCTATCTTCCCATTGCGCCAAGCATACCTCCATATACCTTATTGAGTGCTTCGAGGTTCTTGCCCAGCAATGCCAACTGTTCCTTTGCTACTGCGGCATCTTGTGAAGCTGAAGCCATAGCATCAGACGCCTGCACCAGATTGGAGTAAAACCTATTCATTGATTTGAGGTGCATATTGGCATCTGAAAGTTCAACTTCATAAATCTGGTTAAGTGTACCCAGATTGGTGGTCAACTTGGTTACCTGCTGGTGAAAACTTGCCGTATCTTCTGCGGCTGAATTAAATGCCTGCATGGTTGTAATGGCACCCTGAAATGAAGTTTTCATATTCCCCAGAGCATCCGCGGCCTCACGGGCGTTCTTAGAATAGGCATCGGTAGCTGCACCGGCTTCACTCATGTCCCTAATCTGACTTACGGCCTTACCAAAATCATTAAAGTTATCGCTTAGTCTTTTCAGGTTGGGAGCAGTAAGCTGAGCTTCTTCCATCATCTTGTCTAATGCCTGGGTAGGTGATTCGCCGGGTTTTAGAACGGTTTCTATTTTTTTACCTTTCTTATATGCTTCTACCTGTGGACTTTCAGTAATATCGGGGTAAAAGCGCTCCCAGTAATAGTCCTTATGGGGAGGTAAAAGACCAAGCATGGCAAATATCAACGCTTCGGTACACATGCCGCTTATCAGCATTTGGCTGGCACCGGGCCAGTGCTGAATCTTGAATAGTGCACCTAATAATACAACAGAGGCACCCAGGCCAATAATTAGATTTTTAAGATACTTTCCCTGGTTGGTTTCGAAAAACAATACTATCGAGTTCATTTTTTATTGGATTTAAAATTTGAAGAAATGAATTATGTGAGAATGACAGTTTGGGTACATTAGGGAACAAAAAGGAGCAGGAAGGAACATTTACAGATAATCCTAATATTTAATCTGGAGCCCGTATAGGATTATGAATTTCCAGAGCCTTGAAAATTGGAAAGTTCAAGGAATGAACACTTGAATGTGGTGCCTGGAAAAGCGAGCAAAAGGTGCGAAAAGCCATATAATTTGATTTGGTGTTAATCAAATGTATAATGGCGAAATACCCATAACAATTAAGTTATGCTAACAGGTGTTGTTTGTCTGCAAAAGCCCTAAAATGTCCTGTGAAATAGAAACTGGGAAATGAGTATAACGGGAGAAAACTACTTTAACTGAAAGTTAAAATAAAAGAAGATATGATTAATTTACCCTAATAAATCAAGGTCATTATGGACAACCATAAAGGAAAATAAAAATCAATTAAAACATCACCCTGGCAAAACAAAGCTGCTTTTTGTGAAGGCAGGGTACTATCAATACCCTTGCTGCAACCTGCTTGCCCGAACGGGGCAACCAGTCGGGGTTATCATTGCCCTCAGCGGTAAAGGAGTGAATATCAGTTTTACCATCGGCAGCTACCGTGGCTAACTGAATATGAGAATGGGCAATATTAAAATCGTTGAATAAGAAAGCAAGTGTACCACCAGTATTGAGTAAAGTATAGGATGAAAATACCCCACCATCTTCCTGTGAGTACTGCTGCTTGGGTACGTACGATCCCCATTCACGTACTCCGTCTTTATTGTAAGACAAAGCCATAATGTCATTATAATGATACTCGTGAATAAGATTTGACATACTGGAACCGTAAAAAGAATAGGCCCCCATACCTGAGGTGTAATTGCTGCGGGTGGTAACATAATGAATCTCTGAAATCATTACAAAACCACCATCATTTTTCACTATCAATTGTTTTACCTCATAATTATCCAGCTCGTGGTTTCTTCTCCTGCCCCCTGCTGCCACCAACATTTCATTATCAAATGGGATACATTTTGCATTCTGGAAGGCTGCTGATGCAATATCGAAGGCTGCAAAAACAATACCATCAAAACTGCCATTCTTTTTATCGCTATAAAAACCACCAAAATAAATCTTGTTATTATGATTATCCACCCTGAAATAACCACTGGTAGCAAACTTAGAACTTAATGGTAATTCCTTTGCTTCAAATTTTGAGGCACCTGGCTGAAGCATCATAATAAAATACTGGTCGGCGTAAGCCAAAGCTCCTACGGGTGTGAAAGCAGGCATATAGGCTACCCCATCGTTGGCCAAAACCACCTCGCCATGCTGCACCGAATTATCGGTTTTAAAACTTGCCTTGCTCCGTTTAAGGTTAGTGAGGTTATCATCAAGCCATTTGGCCTCAATATCTACCTCATTACTTTTGCCTCCTGCACTGTAAATGAGAATCCTTTTCTTGTCGTCTGAAACTGCATACTCAAAATAGGCCTTATTAGCACCAAATATGCCTGTTTTAAATGAGCCCAATTCTATTGGCCTGTTTTTGAGCCTCCCTTTTTCATCAAGTAAAGCTGCATACTGTACCACTTTATTACTTTCGAGTGCCTGATAGAGTACTATTATTTTATCAGGATAGGAAACAAAACGGGTAGCGTAAATTTTTTCGGGAAAGAAATCGAGCAAAACTGTGGCAATCTTCGTCATTGAATCATCATAAGCATCGAGCATGGCACCGTCAGTACCACTACGGTAGGTATACAATAAGCCACCTGTAACCCCCACTACAGCATACTCACCACCCCTGAAGTCGAATTTATCGTATTGGGAATAAACTACATTCTGTGCCAGTGCCAAAGACGGAGATATAAAAAACAGGAGTGCAATGATGGCCAGCTTCAGATGCTTCATACCCCAAATTTAAATTAGTTGAACTAAAATAAAAGTAAAAATTTATTTAACAAGGGGATTTAGATTAGAAACGAGTAGTTTATTCCAAAAATCTTACCTTCAATTCAGGAGTTGGTACCATGCAGGCATCTGATTTGCCATACCACTTGTATCTGTTTCGGGAAATTATGTTGTAAAAAAAATCTCTAACAATAGAAGGTACCATAATAAACACATAAGCTATAGACCATATACCACCCAATATCCGGAGAATATTAAGCGCAGCACCGGACCTGAAATAGTATTTGCCCTTATACTCAAGGATTACGCTATTGGGTTCTTTTTTCGCATTAAATCCTAAATGGTTCTGAACTAATGAACCTGCATCCGATTGAAGTGGTGCAAACAAAAACTGGTGCTTTTTATCATTACCTACAATGAACTTTACAGAACGGTTGCAGAGATTGCATACCCCATCGAAGTAAACTACTGGTCTTTCCCTACCCTCCTTTTGCACAATATTGATTTGAAAGCAAAGATAAATCCATATGGACTAGCAAAATGTTATTTTGCGTTCTTATCGTAAATAAAGGAGAAGCCATTGAACACAAAAACCTTATACATACTTGTTAATACTGTTTCACTACCTTTCTGGTTGGTAACCGGGAGGTAGATTTTGGTCTTTTCGGGGTTAAAGTGAATAACAGGAGTGGTTACCCTGATATTATCAGGTGAAACATTGTATTGGCACCAAAGCTGTTTAGGATTGTGGGCTCCTTCATAAAAACATGATATTTCCTTAATAGCATTATCAATAATAGAATATGCCTTCAATGTTTCCTGCTTAATACCATTGCGAATGGTATAATAGTTGGCAAAATAAATGATGGTGTCCTTATGGCATTTTACGGTAGTAATTTTAGAGCAATA
>CAIWHI010000893.1 GCA_903912435.1 uncultured Bacteroidota bacterium
ATTCGCTGCCTTATTAGGTTCGCCCGAAACCGGTGCACACCGTATTACTCTGGGCGGTGGTATTAATTCATTCGGCACAGCAATAGGGCCGATAGTGGTGGCTTTGGCATTATTTGGTACCACAAAAGCCAATGATGACCTCATCAATTCTCTTGGCCTCGGCAAGGTTACCCTACTTTATGCCTGTGTAGGTATGCTGTTCCTCATGGCTGCCGGCTTATTTTTCTTCTCTAAAAAACTCCCAACCGGCAAATTCGAAACTGAAACCGAAAATTCACCAAAGGCTATCACAGCCCTATTGGTAATGACTATTTTATTAATAGCCGTATTCATCCCCGTATTCCAAAGCTATACCATTGTATCTACCGATAAAAGCGTCCTCGATGCAATAGATACCACCCGCTTCAAGTGGCTATTGGCTGGCTTGGTAATAATTGTAGGCACCCTGCTTTTCTCATTATTAAGTGCCAAACAGAACCCCAAAGGTTGGGGCGCTATGAAATACCCCCAACTCGTGCTGGGCATGCTGGCTATTTTCACCTATGTAGGCGTAGAGGTTTCTATCCAAAGCAATATGGGCGAATTACTCAAGCAACCCCTGTTTGGTGGTTATACCTCATCGCAGGTAGCACCTTTTATTTCTATGTACTGGGGCAGCTTGATGATTGGTCGCTGGACAGGTTCCATCAAAATTTTCGAACCATCAAATACACTCAAAAACACCTTACTCCTTGTAGTGCCATTAGTTGCTTTCATAGTAGTGCTAGGTGTTAATGCAATAGCTCAAAATAATATCACCCCACTTTATGGCTATATTGCATTTATCATGGTTCAGGCACTTGCATTTTATGCCGGCCAGGATAAACCAGCCCGCACCTTACTCATCTTCTCAGTTTTAGGCGCATTAGGTATGCTTATAGGCATTTTCACTACTGGCACCATTGCCACCTATGCCTTCCTAAGTGGTGGTCTTTTCTGCTCTATCATGTGGCCGGCAATCTTCGTCCTATCAATAGCCGGACTGGGCAACAGCACCTCACAAGGTTCGGCATTCCTGATTATGATGATATTAGGCGGCGCCATCATCCCCCCTATCCAGGGCAAACTGGCCGACATTCCAGGCATTGGTATCCATAACAGCTATTGGGTTACTGTATTTTGCTTTCTATACCTTGCCCTGTTTGCTGTAGGTGTAAAAGGAATCTTAAGAAAACAAGGTATAGACTACGATAGTAAAATAGGCTCCCACTAGATTAACAAATTTGCTGTACAAAATGTTTTGAATAGGATGTGTACAACAAAGGTAGACTCCAAAAGTCACAATCAGAAACACTGGAATATGGTATTATATTCCTACAGTGCAATATAAGTAGCCCCGGCCTTTAGGCCGGGGTATGAGACAATATAATATATTTGCTTTAGCCGAAATTAATGCGCATGGAATCCCCCGCATACCATTTTGGCTAAAGCCAACTTCTATTTCACCACCTTTCCCCGGCATAAATGCCGGGGCTACTAAAAAAATATCTAGAAATAATAATATCTAAGAAAGGACGAAACATCCAAAAATTACTGTCAGAGATGTCAGGATTCGACACCCTCTCCTTTGCCTGCCCACCGTGGTGGGGTGAGGCCTCCAATTGGCAATCTAAATTGGCTTAAAAACAATACTCGTCAATGGCACCGGGCCGGGGTGAGGCCTCTGAATGGCAACAGGCTAAATCCTATCTGTTATTAGCCTGATACATTGAGTTGTAAAACCAATTATCCTTATCTTTGCACTATGCCAAATCCTGAATTAATCAACCATATACCAGAAGAATTTCCAGGCCTTTCACGCGTTTGGGTATACCAGTGTAGTCGTGCTTTTATAGAGAAAGAAGAGAAAGAGGTGAACGAACAGTTGCACCACTTCTATGCACAGTGGATGTCTCATGGTGCACCCGTAAAGGGCTGGGCAAAGCTACTTTACAGGCAGTTCATTGTTATGCTAGCCGATGAAAGCCAGGATCAGCTAGGTGGTTGCAGTATCGATGGTGCCGTAAGGGTGATAAAAAGCCTGGAACGCCAGTATGATGTCAACTTCTTCGACAGAATGATGATTACCTTCCTGATAAAAAATAAGGCCGAAATGCTTCCTTTTACCCAGGTTCAATATGCTATTGACAAGGGGTATATCAATAAAGACACCTTAATGTTTAATAATGTAGTCTTGACCAAAGATGAATTATTGGAAAAATGGCTGGTACCGGTAAGTGAAAGCTGGCTGGCAAGCCGTGTCACTTTTATTGATAAATAGCAATTGCTCAATAAATACACTTTAAAAAGGACACCCTCCAGATAACAGTTAAGTTAATTGGAGGGTATCTTTTTTTATTTTATTATCTCCTTGAGTCTAACAGATCTACACTTCTTATTCAGTATCCCCTTATCAATGTATTCATTAATCAGTTTCACCGAATTTTTCTGATCATTTCGCGGACCACAGTTATACATTTCGGTAAGTGGGTCATTATCTACTATTTGGGCAAACAATTCATCGGGCGTAGGGGTCTTTTTAAGCTGGCTATATCTCTTATAGGTCATCTTAATAAAGGCCGATTGTCTGTCAATTCCTCTCCTATCCATAAGGTATCCCTTATGTAAAGAAACAGGAAGCGACAAGCCGCTTCCTGTTATCAAATCTTTGGGATCGGGATAAGCCATTATTTTGGTCTTCTCCTCATTCAGTATTATTGGCACCAGCGTCTTATAATCACCTTTGGTTTTATAAACAAGTACTTGAGGAGTTACACCCGGCATACTTTTTTGGCCAAATAACGGACTCGCAACACACAAACTTACTGCAACCATCCAATGGCTTAATATCCTCATTTTGTAATTACAATTTTCTTAGTAGTAACGTCATTACCAGCCTGCAACTGTACCAGATACATGCCTGGTGCAAAACTTGCAGTATTCACCTTTATTGTTTGGTTTGATGCAGTGGCACCGGTTGTAAACACTTCCCGGCCCTGCATATCTGTAATACGAACTGAGGTAAGGTCAATACCTAATGGAGCAATGTATAACACTTCATTTGCCGGATTAGGATAGATAGCCACGTCATTTTCTACACTTGATGGCTCAGGAACACCCACATTCCTTACCACCTTTATGAAAACAGGGTTTTGATAGAAGTCACTGCCTGTTACTGCATATGAACCTGTACCTGCATTCTGGTGTTCAATAGCCAGTACATAGTTACCTGGTGCCGTGTTTACATTAGTTGTTGAAAAAGTATAAGTATTGAAACCACTAAATACAATGGAGCAACCTGTAAGCTGCTGGATAACAAAAGTGGAAAGAGTGGAAGTATTAATCATTATTGCTTCTATTGAGCCACCCCATGTACTATTATTAAGGTTCCTAACCTTAGTAGTGATTGATAAAGGATTATGCTGTGTAACAGTAGTACTTGATGGAGTCAAATTAATATTATCATACAAACTAATACCGACACTATTACGAACCAATAACATATTATAGTTGATAAATGTGCCATTATCTCCCACCAGGGTCCATGAACTGGAACCGGAAGCTTTGTACAAGACATGGAAAATACATGGGCCAGGTATCATAAAGAAACTCTGTATAGTAGGGGTAAATGTGAGCAATGCTGAGCTATCACCGGCATTTATAGTCTGGTTGGTTATAGTTTGCAAAGTGCCCATTAGGGTATTTAAGGTATCAAATACCTGTATTGCAAAATCACCTTTATATTGGGTAGTACCTCCATTAAGTATTTTAGCAGTTACTGTAGGTGTAGGAGCATAATTAGCCGGTGAATTCATCTGGCAATCAAGGTGCGACAACATTTTAATATTACCTGTATTGGCAGTAATTGTTTCAGGCTCAATACCAAATACAGCAGTTTGGTCACCATTGAAATTTCCACCACTTAAGGCTGCAGGAGTAAGTGCATCAACACTGAAATAACCATTTGAATAACCACTCCATCCCCAGTTAAAGTGCATCAAATTAGAAGCATTGTAGCCATCACCTACCCAGCAGTGACCACCATCGGCAGCAGAATAGCCAGTATATAATACCGGACGACCAGCATTAAATTCAGCCTCAAGCATAGATATCCAGGTAGCTGTAGCAATAGGCCCAGGTCCACCAGTTACACCAAATCTTGAATAACCTTTAATTGAATGTTTGTAATGGAAATATGTCTTTAATGCAAACTCAGCACAATTCTGTACCGGAGATTCAACTTGAGTAACATAAGAACCTGAACCAGTACCAGATGAAGGACCATAATTCATATCTACGCTCACACCTGCATTCCACATAATTGTTTCCAACGGTATATTACTACCAGTCGTCAACGAATTAGGCATTGAAGCCCAATTGTAAACTGTGTTTCCAAAATCAACAGATTGGGTTGTATAACCTGATGGAGTATATGTATGATATCCATTTCCAACATTAGGCCATTTCCAGAATTTCATTATCTGCGACATTGCTGTAGCAACACATCCTGTTACCGCCCTGCCACTAGAATTAGATGGGCATAATCCATTATAGTTACCAGCCACCCCGGTTTGTGGGAATTGATCCCATGTAGTAGTCAATAATGGTGCAACTGCTGTTGTTCTTGCAGCAGTTTCCCTTTTACCACTCAATAGGTTCTCCCATTTCTGGCTGGTTCCTTCCTGCGCAGGTAAGTTATGCTCTATTACGTAGGTAATCTGGTTTGCATAACCTTCAATCCAGGTTTTAGTGGTTGGAGCTATTTTCTCAATATCAAAAGATGATTCGTTGGAATAAGCTAATATTGGAATTACATTATCATCAGCCGATACCATAACAAATCCGGTACCGCCAATTATATTAAACACATAGTAATCATTCACAGTACCACTAGCAATTTTCGCACTTGCTACATAAGAAACTGTAAGGTCAGCCGGGCCACTAACACCTTGCACACCATTCGAAATAAGGTAATGACTACCTATGGCTTTTGCTGTATTTACATCTACAGCCTTGCCATATGAGGTAAAACCCGCACATAGGGACAAGAATAAGGTACTACAAATTAGTATGCGTTTTTTCATAAATATACTTTGAGGATTTTTATTATCTGTATTAAACTAAACCTTAGAAAAACCGATTCTGTAAATCATAATTTTAAATTAAAATTACAGAATCGGCCTTCAGGGACACCAAAAGTAGAAAAAAAATCTTAATAAAGCGCCAATGCATTAAGATTTTTTTCTGCTGAAATCGAGTGGCACTATTACCTTAACCATTAGGTTCCTGCCCATATTATGAACACCTATCTGGTCTACCCCATTCACATTATTCACCGCATATTTAAACCTGCTCATGTAGTCAACATAATTTGTATTGGCAATGTTATTCATTGCCAGGTAAATACTGGCCCACTTAGCCTTTTTACCCATCAGG
>CAIWHI010000894.1 GCA_903912435.1 uncultured Bacteroidota bacterium
AACTATTTCATTTTTTTCACCCTTTTCATTAATTACCCAAATCCGGAACGTATCAAAGCTATTTCGATAGGCTACCTCCTTACTAACAATTGTTCCATCAAGTAATTCAAAGTTTCCATTTATATCCATCATTTCAGCTAATTCATCTTCGTTCGGTTGGTAAATAGCAGATATTAGAATTTCGAAAACATTTTCACCATTTTTACCCAAATAGTAATTATCTGCAATTCTATTAGCCCTTTGGTTTTCGTTATAATTGTCGCAGAACATTGCATTGTAGCCGTGGCGGCACCCATCAAATAGAAGTATTTCATTACCTGTTTGTATATCAATAGCAACAACAAGTAATGGCGCAAAATCAGTCCTAATCAATAATCCAGGATATTTTTTGTGCAATTCCCCATAATACTTAATATGAAACCTACTACCACCCGATAAAGACTGGAGTTTTCTTTTCCATTCGAATGGGATTTGTTTTATTCCTTGGTCAATGGGTACAGTATATCCTTCGAAAAAGGTAGGCCCATTCATTAACAAGCTCTCAAATGGAGATGCATCCTTATCTGATTGCAGGGTTGCCTTCTTTTTAAAAAGATCAAATATGCCCATACAGATTTTTTCTAAATGTACGATTTAAACAAAAAAGACAAACCAGAATTAACCAGTTTGTCTTTTTACAAGTGCGGAAGAGGAGATTCGAACTCCCATGCCCGTTACAGGCGCTACCACCTCAAAGTAGTGCGTCTACCAGTTTCGCCACCTCCGCAGCTTTTGAAATTTGAAGTGCATTATTATAATACACCCCTATTTTCTCTTTGAGGGGCTGCAAAGGTAAAACCATTTTTCAATTTAGCCTAATTGGAAGGCGGATTTTTAACAATTGGCTGAGACTGTTTATCTGGTTATTAATATCCACCCAAATCGTCGATTTATACACATTTCATTAATGTACAAACCATAGACTTATAGTTTTAGGTAATTTGCATTTAAATTCGATCATCTAATGAGCATTAGCCCCAATAATGAACCTATTACCCTTTTAGCTATTTCAGGTAGCCTGAGGCCAAACTCGTCTAATCATGCTGTTTTAAATATAGTAAGAGATATTATTGGTGACAGGGCGAATTTTGTGCAGTTTGAAGGATTGGCTGATATTCCGGCATTTGATGATAATCCTAATCCGGCAAAGGCAGTAACTGATTTCAGGAATTTGCTTAGTGAGGCTGATGGGGTGCTTATCTGTAGTCCGGAATATGCATTTGGAATACCTGGTACACTAAAAAACGCAATTGACTGGACGGTATCATCAGGCGAACTAGTGAATAAGCCACTAGTATTAATTACGGCTGCTACCGGCGGTGAAAAAGCGCATGCTGCATGGTTGTTAATCTTTAGTGCCCTATCTGCTAATATACCCGATGGGAATAAGCTTCACCTGCCCTATATAAGGTCGAAACTTGACCAAAATGGGCAAGTAAAAAGCCCACAAGTCCTTAATGACATTGAAAATGTAGTGGACTCGCTGATTAAAACAATTAATAATGTGAGAGTGAAAGCAGAATAGAGATATATTTTTAACATTCAAAATAAATGATTAAATTTAGGTGTACGAATAGCCGATTTTGGCCCAATATTACCTATTAATAAATTTATTTTATAACAAAATCCTTGCAACTTGGTTGTATTTTATTTACCTTAACTGTCGTAAATTCGCTAAATTTCAAAAATCACCCTTCCCGATTTTGTGATAGTGAATGATTGAAAAAAATATTTAGTTAAAAAACGTGTATGGAAGCTGCTAGTAACGCAAAATTAAATCTTAAAAATGAACTGCTCCAATATTTTGGATTTGACACCTTTAAGGGTGAGCAGGAAAAAATAATAAAAAGCATCCTTTCAGGTAAGGATACTTTCGTAATAATGCCTACAGGCGGTGGTAAGTCATTGTGTTACCAACTTCCTGCGTTGCTATGTGATGGTGTAGCTATTATCGTTTCTCCTCTTATAGCCCTGATGAAAAATCAGGTTGATCTAATTCGTGGATATAGTACAAGAGATAATATAGCCCACTTTCTTAATTCTACTTTAAGCAAAGCCCAGCAAAAGAAAGTAAAATCTGACCTAACTGAAGGCCGCACTAAAATGCTGTATGTTGCCCCTGAAACATTAACCAAACAGGAAAACATATCTTTCTTCTCCGACCTTAAAATATCTTTTATAGCAGTAGATGAAGCTCATTGTATCTCTGAGTGGGGTCATGACTTCAGGCCGGAATACCGCAAGCTAAGGGACATGATTAATATGATTAATCAGGACCTTCCTATAATAGCACTTACAGCCACTGCAACCCCAAAAGTACAAGATGATATAGTAAAGAACCTTGAATTGCATGATGCCAATATTTTTATTGACTCGTTTAACAGGCCTAACCTTTATTATGAAATTGTTCCAAAAATAAGTAAGGAACAGACCCTTAAAAATATGGTGAAATTTATCACCACTATGAAGGGTAAGAGCGGTATTATTTATACCCTGAACCGGAAGACTACTGAAGAACTGGCAAATACCCTGCAGGCAAACGGTATCTCTGCCGTAGCCTACCATGCCGGATTGGAAGGACCACTGAGATCCCAGCGCCAGGACCAGTTCCTGATGGAAAAGGTAGATGTAATTGTTGCTACAATTGCATTCGGTATGGGTATTGACAAACCAGATGTTCGTTTTGTAATACATTACAACATACCAAAGTCACTAGAAAATTATTACCAGGAAACTGGCCGTGCCGGTCGTGATGGTATGGAAGGCAAGTGCTTGCTTTACTATTCACATAAGGATGTTCAAAAGCTGGAACACCTGATGCGCGACAAGCCACTAAGCGAGCGCGAAATGGGTGGACAGTTGATATCAGAGACCCTTGCATATGTAGAAAGCGGTGTATGCCGCCGTAAACTATTGCTGCATTATTTTGGGGAAGAATATAAACCCGACAATTGTGGTAATTGCGATAATTGCCTGCACCCTAAGGAAAAACTGGAAGTAAAGGATAGTGTAAAAATAACCCTGGATGCCATTAACGAGCTTGATGAGCGTTTCGGTATTGATTATGTAG
>CAIWHI010000895.1 GCA_903912435.1 uncultured Bacteroidota bacterium
ATCCATAGCTGCAGCATTTCAAAAACACCACCTGTCTTAATGAACGTTTGTTCCTGATACTCCTTGTGTAATACGCCGCCACCTGCTGTCATCCACTGTATATCACCGGGACCAATGATGCCGTGGTTACCCTTACTATCATGGTGTTCTACTGAGCCTTTATAGGCAAATGTTATTGTCTCTATCCCTCTGTGTGGATGAACCCCCACACCCCTCGATATTTCCGACGGAGGGTATTTTACTTCAGCATTAAAGTCAAGCAGGAAAAACGGGCTCATTCGCTCTTCAAATCCCTTACTATTTGGGAAGAAATTCATCACCTTAAAACCATTACCTACCATATGCGTATTAGTTGGCGATAGTACACTTTCTACACCTCTATAGCCAGCCTTAACCAGTTTTTCGGTAGCATTTGCAGTATTACCAAAACTAGATTGTAAATAAGCGAGGGCAGTTGCAAAAATGCCTTTCTTGATAAAATCTTTCCTTTGCATAAGAAAATAATTGAGCTAATAGAAATCTTATTATTCAAAAATACAAAAATTGAGCATTCAGAAGTGTATTGCTGGTTTATACAAGTATATTTATTCTCTATTAAGAGTGGTGGTCATTTTAAATTTCAATGAAATTCTTAAGGTTATTTCATTACGTCGAATACAAGCAGGGTAGTAATCAGAAATAAATTAATAGGTATAGGCGTTTAGGTCGCAATAATGTAGCTTTGCCTTATGGAGAGGCGAATTACCTTTGCAGGTGTGAATTCAATTATGTTCCACCAACGGTTTAAAACAGACGACGATTGCCTGGAATATTTATCCGGCGTTAAATGGGAGAATGGATTTAGATGTAAGAGATGCAATAATGATAAATATTGTGTTGGCAAAAAGCCTTTCAACAGACGATGCACCAAATGTAGGTATGAAGAAAGTCCAACATCGGGTACTATGTTCGACAAGGTCAAATTTCCAATTTTAAAAGCATTTCACATTGCATTTAAAATAAGTACGAAGAAGAAAGGGATGTCCAGCATAGAATTAAGCAATGAATTTGGCCTGCGCCAAAAGACCTGTTGGGAGTTTAAATGGAAACTACAGCAAGCAATGGCAAGCAGTCTACAATACCCATTAACAGGAACGGTACATGTAGATGAGTGTTACATTGGTGGCCCAGAAGAGCAAAAAAGAGGCAGAAGCAAAGGCGATAAAAAACTCGTTGTCATAGTATTAGAAATTATAGACGGTGGTGTAGGCCGAGCATATGCAGAAGTGATAGAACATTCATCAGCTAAAGAGTTAGGTGCATTTTTGAGGAAATATGTATCCAAGGATGCAAAGGTTATATCGGATGAATGGCTTGGTTATACTCCCTTAAAAGCAGAGTTTACAAAATTGGAACAAGTGACATCTGATGATGGGAAAAACTTTAAGGACATACACATTCATATAATGAATATAAAGAGCTGGTTAAGAGGTATTCATCACCATTGTAGTAAGGAGCGCATTCAAGGATACCTAGATGAATATCATTTTAGGTTTAACCGAAGACAGAAAATGGGAGCAATCTTTGATACGCTTATAAAAAGGATGGTCATAAATGATCCAATCCGCTTGTTATCAATTGATTGACATTGCGACCTAAGTGCCTATACCTATAAAATAAATAAGCCTGATAAAAATACATAGTCTGCTATTATTTCATACTTAAGGCTGTTTTTTGATTGACTTCTTATTGATAGGAACGACAAAGTACAGCTAATCATAAATAAGAACATTGCTAGGGCAGTAAACTCATCAATATAAGTATGATCACTTATTTTTATTGATTTTAATGAACTAAATACCACAAAACATATACCCATTAGGTTAGCTGATGTATTTAATATATGTGTTGATTTATTTCTTGATTCCATATTTGGCCAGCTTTTAAATTTAATCATCATTCCTTAGTTTTTAGACATAACAATGAGTTTATAGCTTAATGCACAATTGTTAATTATATACTTTGTTCTACAATGCTGGTGTTCCAAAAAAAACAAACCGGAGCTAATAAAAGCTCCGGTTTGTAAAATATATAAACATATTTAAACTTAGTTGGCGTACTCGCTCATAAACTTAATGCGCATCATCTTCAAATGTTCAATGCTCACATCCCTGTCTCTAAACTCCTCAATAGCACTTTCAATTGTATCATCCTGACTGCTTCTGAAGAAATCGAAAATGTCTTCCTGCTCATATTCATCCAATTCCTGCTCCAGGCAATAATCAAGATTAAGTCTGGTTCCACTAGCTACAATAGTTTCCATCTCCACGAGCAGGTCGGGTAGGGTAAGACCCTTATTTTTAGCAATAGTTTCCAGAGGTATTTTCTTATCAATATTCTGAATGATAAATACCTTCATGCCGCTTTTGTTTACCACACTCTTCATTACGAAATCGTCTGGTTTTACAATGTCGTTTTCTTCTACATATTTAGCTATAACTTCTACAAATTTCTTACCATAACGTATTGCCTTACCCTTACTTACACCTTGTATTTTTTCTAATTCAGCCAGTGTAGTAGGGTAGTTGGTAGCCATGTCTTCCAGCGAGTTTTCAAGGAAGATAACGAATGGAGGTAGGTTTTTCTCACGTGCTGTTTGCTTACGCAGGTCTTTCAGTATTTCGAAAAGAACCGGGTCGGTAGTTGCTGGGCCACCATTTGCACCACTTACCTCATCATCATCACCAGTTGCATCATCATATTTGTGATTCAGTGCAACCTTGATTGAATAAGGCTTTTTGAGGAATTTTTGTCCCTTTTCGGTTATTTTCAGCAAGCCATATTCTTCAATATCCTTCCTTATCATTCCCTCAAGCATCATCTGCCTGATTAATGAATTCCAAAAGTTTGAATCCATCTCCATAACAAGTCCAGCACCAAAAGACTTGAGCTTATCGTGCCTGAAAGTTTGGATTTGAGGATTAGCCCTGCCTAATATAATATTTACTACATAATCAATACCGAAACGCTCATCAAGCTCGTTAATGGCAT
>CAIWHI010000896.1 GCA_903912435.1 uncultured Bacteroidota bacterium
ATTATAAACAAATCCCATTCGGAAAAAGAAAATTTGTAGTCCCCCCAACGTGATTCTAAAAATCGCAACTCATTGATAATAAAATACTTTTATCCCGATGGGCTGCAATGTGGGTTAAACTTTTCATTATTTCATATGATACCCACTTTCTATTAAACGTGTCTGATCCAACAAGAACACAAGTATTACTCGTGTTATATAAACCACTATTGATAAGCCTTTTCAAAGCCAAATC
Source organism: uncultured Bacteroidota bacterium (assembly GCA_903912435.1). GTDB lineage: Bacteria > Bacteroidota > Bacteroidia > Chitinophagales > Chitinophagaceae > Nemorincola. The sequence continues at coordinate 236 of CAIWHI010000896.1, forward strand.
ACTTGTTCTTTTTGCAGTTTCCCAAATCGATGAGTCAAAAAAACCTGCTGCTTCCCTATCAGGCTTTGTTAGCCAATGATTACGAACTACATTGGCTCTAAAGTCAATCACATCTTGATAGTGAAAACTAAAAAATACTTTTTTTGCCATAGAGAATCTAAATTTTATCGATTAACATTTTCTGAAATAAACTCATGTATCCGTAGTCTTTTACTAGCCTTTCATTTTTTAAATCCTCAGGAAAATCATTATCATACACAATTTTAGTTGCAGCACCCGTACTTGCAATAGGAAGTAATAAAGCTTTAGGATGATATTCTTTAAACATATTATATTCCACTTCAATGCCATCCATACCTCCAATAAAGACGGCGGCGGCAAATTCATTTTCTGAAAACATTCTTTCTCTCAAATGTCGAATACTGGAGGGTATGTCTCCAAGATTGTCAGTTAAAACAACATTATTTCCCACATCAGCAATATAAGTATTTCCTGTAGCATCTGTTACAATGCTTGAAGGCAAATTTAATTGAGATGAATAAACAATACCGCCATCGCCTGTATAACCTGCACTATTGTTACCTGCAAAAGTGTTTATATTTGGCGAAGCTCCGGGAGAAAAAACAAAAACACCTGAGGAAGTATCGGACTCACCACTTGACCCGGAACTTACATAACACCGATAATACATTGAAACCGATTGTGTAGTACTGTAAGTAGAAGAAGTGGCACCGGAAATATTGAGCCAATCGGTTGCATTCGGCGATAATTGCCATTGATAAGACATACCCGAAGACATAGACCCTCCGGAAAGCGCAATTGAAAACCACAAGCCCGGTGTAGCAACCGGCACTGATGGAATTGCAGACCCGGCATGCAGGGTACTGCTTGCCCCAAAAACAAACGAGCTTGTGCTTACCACCCTGATTCGCCAGTTAAAAAGGTCTGCTATAAAAATATTTCCGTGGTTATCAACTGTAACACCTGTAGGGGCGTTTAATGTTGCATCAGTTGCCGCTTGTCCATCTCCGTTGTAGTCACCACTTCCATCAGTAGGAATGCCCGCAACGGTAGGAATAGTATTGTATATATCTATTTTTCTAATGCAATTTGCTGATACAAAGTAGATATTCCCTGCCCCATCTGCGGTAATAGCTGTTGGCAGACCTAATGCCGCGAAGTATACATCACCTCCATCTCCGGAATAGCCATACTCACCATTTCCAGCAATATTTTCTATTTGCCCGGATATTGCATAAACTTTATATATAAAACCACCCTCGGTAAAATAGCCATTCCCCCATTGGTCAACAGCAAATCCCTCTGCGCCTATTGGTGTCGCAGTTGCCGGCCCCCCCATAGTAAGACCGTTTTCTCCATTACCGGCAAAAGTAGATATTATGCCCGAAGTGTTTATTTTTCGAATGCGATTGATTTCATTAAAATAAATATTTCCCGAACCGTCTATACAAATATTATCAAAACAATTACATTCTGGATTTCCAATTTGGGCATCCGTTGCAGGACCATTGTCTCCGCTATAACCTGGAAACCCTGTTCCGGCTATTGTTGAAATAATACCGGCAGAATTAATTTTACGAATTCGATAATAGTTTTCATCACAAAAATAAACATTCCCTGCATTATCTACGGCAATACACTGCGGGTATATTATAGCTGATGTCGCCGCAATGCCGTCTGCAATGGAGGCACCTCCGCCCGCAATTGTACTAATAATGCCAAAACGGTTTACTTTACGAACTAATCCATTACCAGCATCAGCTATATACACATTGCCGGAGGCATCAACTGCAACACTTCTCGGATAATATAAATTTGCATTTGTCGATGGTCCACCATCACCAGAAAAACCTGATGTTCCGTTACCTGCAAATGTTGAGATAATTTGAGCGTTTACAGATTGCAAACTAAAAATTGTTATTACCAATAAGATAAGTAGAATCAATTTATTTTTCATAAATTATTATTTAATTGCATCAAAAGTACAATTCCAATTATCTTTATAATATGATATAGGTCATGTCATTTACTGATTTATCGCATTAAAATATTTAGCCAAATACCCCTATTTATTTTACAAATTTCAATCCAATAAAATCTATTTAACCCAATATTGAGCCGAAATTTTCCACTTAGAACCTATAAGTCTTTTATTGGCTATGTAAAAGCAACCGCAGAGGAGAAAGCTGATGTACTGGATAAAATCTGGCAGACAAGGTATGGGGTGGGAAATGTGGCTTAAAAAAAATGCCACAAATTCTGCCACAAGTAAAAAACAAAGCCTCGCAATCAATTGATTATCAAGGCTTTATGAAATTAAAAGTGATCCGGATTGGATTCGAACCAATGACCCCCAGCTTAGAAGGCGTAGAACTTAGTGATTTTATCAAATAAATACATTGACTATCAATTATATATACTGCTAGAGTTTTATAA
>CAIWHI010000897.1 GCA_903912435.1 uncultured Bacteroidota bacterium
AGAAAACCCATTGTTGTTCTCCACTATCTATATTGATGATTCAAAAACGAACATTACCAGGGAAGGTATGGTAAGTCTGATGACTGTAGTAGATTACCTGAGGCAGAACCCAACTACAAAGGCCTATATAGTAGCGCATTCTGATACTAAGGGAAGTGAAGATGGCAACCAGCAACTATCAGAAGGCAGGGCAAAGGAAGCTATCAACTTTATAGTAAGTAAGGGAATTCGGCGCAGTAGGCTACAGGGTAAGGGTTTTGGTAAAACAAAACACATTAATACAATAGCAGAGGGTATTGACAGGAGTGATGATGGAATAAGAAAAACAAAGGTGGAAATATACATTAAGGTTATTGACGGAAAATAGGGCAATAAATGGGCGTTTAAATTTTGATGGATGAGGTGTTTTAGATTAATTATGGTATTGGTTCTCCTGCATGGTGGGATTGATTGTTTCGCACAATCGAGCTTGTTAAGTCTGGGATTTTGGAACATATCAGCATTATCTGGTGAAATTAAGGCAGGTGGTTTGTATGGGATAGGTACTATGAATACTTATGGGATCAATAATAAGCTCACCACATATAACTATTATGGAGGTATTCAATTAAAGACGGCTAGTTATATTTGGAATCCCAACTTCCTGACCATAAATGCCGATGGCGGGTATTACCCTGAATCGCGCCAGGATTTGTATTTGGTTACCCCCAATATTTACAACACCATAAATACCAGTAAGCTGCACCTGAGTACTGTGTTGTTTCCTAAAAAACTGTTTAGCCTGAGCAATTACCTAAACTATGACAATAGTTATGATAGCCGTGAAAATCTGACAGATATTAAAACCAAGAGTAAATCGTGGGGCGGACAGTTTTCTTTAAGAAATAAGCTATTGCCAATTACAATGTCTTACAACCAAAGTAAATGGGATAGTAAGGAAATACTTACCGGTCGTGATTTTTATTATGACCAGAAAAACATTAATGCGCATGCTACTAAATCATTCGGGCTACAGGATAGGACAGAGCTAGACTATACCCACAATGATTATTACAGAAAGGATTTCAGTATGATAGGCATACAAAATGTTTCAGATAATCTAAGTTTAATCAATAGCATTTACCTTGATTCTGCAAGGAAATCGCAATTGAACAGTACCGTTTTCGGGACAATTCAAAAAGGTGCGGATAACTACAAGCAACTAAGGGAAAATGAAAATTTCTTTCTGAAACTGCCTCGCCATTTTAATTTTAGTAGTAGTTATGGGTATTACTACATCAGCCGCGACCCCGAAGTTTTGCAACAGCATACATTTAATGCCATGCTAGGCCACCAGTTGTTCCAAAGCCTGCATACCGGATTGATATTTGATTATAATTATGCGCTTGAGTCAACCTACACTGAAATAAACAGGAAGGGTGGTATAGAACTTAACTATATCAAAAAAACATTTGCAGGTGGATTACTTAATGTGATGTATAATTACCATAGAGTGAGGGAGGTAAGAACTAGCAATGATGAGTTGCTGGTGGTGAAGAATGAGGAGTATACTATTTCGGACAGGATAATGCTGAAGAGGCCCTATATAAACCTGAACACAATAGTGGTGAAAGATGCAACAGGTACTATTATTTACCAGCAGAACCT
>CAIWHI010000898.1 GCA_903912435.1 uncultured Bacteroidota bacterium
CGAAAGTAAGCAGATTAGGAGTGGCAGTTTCTGACTGGTATCGCGTTTGGTGAGGATACCAAATGCAAACAGCCCCAACAATGGCCCATAGGTAAACCCGGCCATCTTCAACAATATATCTATCAGAGACCCATTATCTACCATCCTGAAGAAAAACACACAGGCCAGGAATACCACCGCAAACCCATTATGCACAATAAGTCTTATATTCTTTTGCCTGGTTTCAGAAAGGTCTTTGCGTCTTTTAATACCCAGAATATCTATGCAAAATGAGGATGTAAGCGCAGTAAGGGCTCCATCGGCACTAGGGAATACTGCCGAGATAAGCCCAATAAGAAAGCAAACAGTGATAAAAAACGGCAAACCACTTTTTACTGCAATGGTAGGGAAGAGGTCATCGCCCATTACGGTGATCCCCTTTGAACCTGCATATAAATAAATCAATCCACCCAAAAGCAGGAAAATAAAATTGGCCACCAGCAATACAAAACAGAACGAAATCATGTTCTTCTTTGAGTCGTAAAGGTTGCTTACACTTATGTTTTTCTGCATCATTTCCTGGTCCAGGCCAGTCATAGCAATGGTAATAAATGCTCCGCCTAATATTTGTTTCAGGAAGAATACCGGACTTTTTACATCGGTTTGCAGCAGTTTGGTATAGCCTTTTTGTTGCATTGCCGCCCAGGTGCTGCCGAAGTCCAGATTCATGGAGTGCATGATGTAGATAACGCACACTATTAGTGCCAGTAGCATAAAGGTAGTCTGTAGGGTATCAGTCCATACAATGGTTTTAACCCCACCCCTATAAGTATAGAGTAGTATCAAAGCCAAAATAAGTATTGCTGTAAACTCAAATGGAATACCCATCTCATTGAGCACAAACTTCTCCAGCACTTTTATTACCAGATAAAGCCTTATTGTAGCACCAAGTGTGCGTGAAAGAATGAAGAACAGGGAACCAGTCTTGTAGGCGGTGACTCCAAGCCGCCCTTCCAAATAGGTGTAGATGGAGGTCAACTTAAGCTTATAATACAATGGCAGCAACACAAATGCCACAACAAAATACCCCAACCAATAACCTATTACCACCTGGAAATAATTGAAACCAGCAATACCTGCCGCACCAGGCAATGACAAGCCTACAGTTCCAGGTACAGAAATAAAGGTCATTCCAGATAGGGAGGTACCTATCATACCGAAGGCTACCAGCCACCATTTACTACTCCGGTTGCCAATAAAGAACGATTCGTTATTGGAATGCCGTGAGGTATAAAACGCTATCCCCAGCAGTACTGTGAAATAGGCAATAATTATTGAAAGCAGTATGAATGATGTCATGATAAAAAGAAAAGCCTTGGATTGAGGTCCAAAGCTTGCAAATTAATTTATTTAAAGTAGGTGAAGAAATAAATAATGATAACCTAAAACCCTGTCATTACCCCAAAGCGAAGGTCTGGAGATTTTTTAGGATAAGGACTATATTCGCCCTGCAATACATCATATATTAGCTCACCATAAAATGATACCCTGCCACCCATTGGGAACCTCATTCCAGCCCCTAGCAAGAGACATGGATTTGTTACCTTCGATTTAGTGGAACCATAGTTGCCGTATTTATCAAATGGATAATCGAGATTGATGAAATCATATTCATAGGCGCCTGTTATAAATATATTGTTGTACACAAAATATTTAGCCCATACACTTGGGTAAATCACATTTTCCTTCTCATAATAATATTTACCGTCATTAGGGTCTTGATAAATAGCAAGCTTGTTGTACTGGTAACCAAAGCCTACACCAGCAGAAAAATCTTTAAAAAACTTGTAACCTACTATCGGCGATATACCTGCAGAAGCAAAACCATCGCCAATAGCAGCATTAAGACCACCACCTATAATGAGGTTATCCGGGTCATAACCTTTTTTCTTTTTGGTGGCCTTCTTGAAGCCGGGCTTGCCCTTACCTGAACTATTATATATCTCCTGTGCTGATGCCAATTGCACTCCCAGGCATACTATCAATAAAAGAATTAGGTGCTTCATACAGTACTTTTTTACTATCACGAAGTTAGGATAAATATATCTATCTCCATTTTTTCTTTAATGTTTTATGGAATTTTTAAGGAAGACCATTGAACAATATCTAACGCTCTTAAGAGATAAATATTTTGCCGGGGTTTAATATTGCTTTAGGGTCAAAAACATGTTTTATCTGTTTCATCAGGCTCATCTGTACCGGATTAAAAGCAATATCCATATATTCCTTTTGCACCAGGCCAATTCCATGCTCGCCCGAAATTGTGCCACCCATTCTCACTACCTCCTTAAACAGCTTGCGTATACCTTCCGTGAGCTTATTATTCCAGTCATCATTGCTCATATTCCCTTTCACTATGTTTACGTGCAGGTTGCCATCGCCCGCATGGCCATAGCAAACCGATTGGAAACCATACTCCTTGCCCAAAGCCTTGATAATCTGTAATAATTCAGGCAATTCTGCCCTGGGTACTACAGTGTCTTCTTCTTTATAAATAGAATTGCTCTTTACGGCCTCACCTACTTTGCGCCTTAGGGTCCACAGCATTTGTTTTTGTTCATGGCTGTCGGCCAGGAGTATTTCATCAATATCATATTGCTGCACAATTTGCGAAATAGCCTCTGCATCTCTATAGAGTTCGTCCATATGGTTGCCATCTACCTCTATGAGCAGGTGTGCCTTAATATCATCGGGCAGGTTCACCCCGCTGCTTTGCACATACCTCATAGACCATTCAAGTGCATCTCGCTCCATAAACTCCAATGCCGATGGGGTATAGCCAGCCAGGAAAATAGCATTTACCGCAGCGCATGCCTCTACTGCCGACCGGAATGGAACCAGCATCAGCAGGTCGTGCTTTACGGCAGGTATCAGTCTTAAAACTATTTTTGTTAGTACACCAAGGGTGCCCTCGCTTCCTACTATCAGTTGGGTAAGGTTATACCCGGTTGCATTTTTGAGTACATTGGCACCCGTCCATATAATCTGTCCATCAGGCAATACCATTTCCAGGTTCAGTACATAATCCTTAACCACCCCATATTTAACAGCCCTTGGCCCACCCGAGTTTTCAGAAACATTGCCACCAATAAAGCAACTGCCCTTACTCGCGGGGTCAGGTGGATAAAATAGTCCCTCAGTTTTCAGGTGCTCCTGCAAAACCTGTGTGATTACACCTGGCTCAGTAGTCACCTGGAAATTGCGCTTGTCTACATGTAAAATCTTATTGAACCGCTTCATATCCAGTGCCACACCTCCCCATACTGGTAGTGCACCACCACTTAGGCCTGTACCTGCCCCACGTGGGGTAACCGGGATAAGCCTTTCATTGCAATACTTCATTATGTCACTTACCTCACCAGTAGTGCCGGGTTGCAGCACTATTTCGGGTTTATAATGCAGGTCTTCGGTCTGGTCGCTGGCACAGCGGGCAATGTTTTCCTCATCAGCAAGCACATACCGCTCCTCAAGCACCGACTTGAAGAATGCAACATCATCAGGATTAATTTTATGAAAAGCCATAGTGCAAAGGTGGGGAAAATATCTTTACTCATTACTCCATTGTATTAATACAAAAGCACCCACTATACAGTTCCACAAACTGTAAACCCGCCTGTTTCTTACGGGAAACAGGCGGGGCACTTGCTCCAATTTATTTGTCGAGGTTACGGACTCGGCCGGATAAATTAGATATTTGAAATTATGTAAGGAGTAAATGATTATCCTTCGTATTCGCTCTTGAAGGCAATATTGGTCCTTCGCCTTTGTACTGCATTGTGCCATGAAATGTTTTGCCATTGTCTTTAGATTCAATGTCAATAGCTTCACATGGTTGTCGATTTCTATAACCTAAAACCCATGCTCCGCCTTCATGCCAGGGTGCTGATGCTCCACCCCATTGATTTTCTACATGGTAATTCATAAAACTGTTGTTGATTTACCTTTTCCTACTCTTTTTATGGCTTTTCAGATTCCGTCATCCGTATTCTGCGCCTGTACGGTTCGGCTATTTATAGTGGTTACCGGTATCCATGGTTTACAAACATCTTTATAACTAATCAGGCAAGGCCTGTTCTTTAAGTTCTGATTTTGCATTTAGGCTTATGGTTAATGAAAAGGTTTGTATGTGTTTCGATGATGCAAAGATTGAACTAGGGAGGTGCTACAAACATATTGAAAGGACTATAGGAAGATAGTTTTATCACCTGCGCTTAGATCGTGATAACACTATTTCAAACTTTATATTAAATATCACCGTGTTTTCACGGTAATATTTGTGTGTTATCACGATAAAAATTACTTTTATTTGAACATACTTTTGCATAAACTAAAAAATATACAAAAAATGAAACACACAATTATTTTATTAGCGCTATGCGCTCTGTTTGCTTCCTGTAATATGGGAGGAGAAATTGCCAAACTGCAGAAGGAAAATGATAGCTTGAGGAAATTAGTACCCCAAGGTCTATCCCAAGGTTCATCCAATAGGTTAAGTGCCAGGGCTAGTGCTGGAGCGCTTACAAATAAAGTTGTTATTCCAGTTGATACTTCATTAATTCGATCAGATACAGCAATATCATATATTAACAGTTGGCAACAATTATTTACCAACCAGCCTAATTTTCCACTTTCTTGGGATAGTGCTGGATTTATTATTTCTCTTTCTGAAATGGATACTATTGCTAAATATTTTTGTGATACCTGCCCTGTAACACCAGCAACTGCTTTGCTTATTTATCCAGGAGTAAAAAATGGGAAATTGACAATATTATATTCACCTTTAGGTGGAGGACCTGGAATAGGCCCAAATAATGATTGGATAGCATTGTATCCTATTGATCCTATCGGACATACGTATTTATTTGATCATATACTACCATGCCCTAAATGTGGTATTCTCGGTGGCATACCAGGACCACAACCACCTTTACAAAATGACTCTAAGAAAAAGAATAAATAATCTTATATGAATGGTGCCTATAATTTTTTATATTGTTTATGCCTTATTTCTATCCTTTTAGCCACTTTAATAGGTGTTATCAGGTATAAACAATATAGTTATTCCATGAAAATTATTGTTTGGGGGCTTATTATTACCTTTTTAAGTGAAATTGCAGGTTACATTGCTATAAATACACATAAATATGAACTTAGATACACTTTCTATCATTTTTATGATATAATTGAATCAGTAATAACCACATCCTATTTCATATTTGCTTTCAAACCAGTAAATCCAATCAAGTTAATGAAAATAAATGCATTGATATGGCCCGTTATTGGAATATATAATATGCTATTTTTGCAACCAATAAACGTTTTGAATACAAATATGTTAATGGTGGAAAGTTTTGTATTTATTAGTTTGTCTCTATTTTCCATATATATTATAATTAGGCAGGATAAGGTTGAAAACATATTTAAGTTCCCTCACTTTTGGATGGCTGTATTATACCTAATATCATGGTCTACTACTTTTTTCTTTTGGGCTTTTGTAAATTCTTTATATAAGGGCGAATGGAAGTATAGTGATGTTGCAACATATTTGCAATCCATAATTGAAGGCTTATTTTACCTAGGCACAGCGGCAACCTTATATTTATACAATAGAAAAATGGAGATTAATGATTAAGTCTGATGTCCCTATAATTTTCATCACTGGTACACTAACACTATTGGTATTTGTCATCTTCCTGATACTCATTGTAATTGAGTACAGGAAGAGGCAGGTGCGCCATATCACTGAAAAACTAAACCTAAAGCATCAATATGAAAGCGAAGTACTGCAAGCCCAGCTTGAGGTGCAGGAGCAGTCGTTTAAATATATCTCTGAGGAGCTGCACGATAATATTGCACAGACCTTGAGTCTTGCCAAACTAAAATTGTACAAAACCAGCACCCGTGCCACTGATGAAAAAGTGAAGGAGGGTATAGATGTGAGTACAGAGTTGGTAGGCAATGCATTAAATGACCTGCGAAACCTGAGCCATATATTAAATGGTGGCCTGGTATCAAAACTAACCCTAAAGGAAAGCTTTGAAAAGGAACTGAATTATATTAGCGATGTAAAAGAGATTACCTCAAACCTTACCATAACAGGAACCCCATATGAACCTAATCCTGAGAAAAAACTGATGATATTCAGGATAGTTCAGGAATCAATTATAAATGCGATTAAACACGGCGAGGCTAAAATTATTAATGTAAGCCTCCACTATCACTATGATTATTTTGAAGTAACCATTAGCGATAATGGTAAAGGATTTGATACCTCAAAAATGAATGAAAGTAAGGGTCTTGGCCTGCACAATATTCATGTAAGGGCCAAATTATTAGGAACAGTAAGTATTGAATCAAAGAAAGATTTAGGCACCACCATAAAACTAAATATCAAAAACCATGAGTAGTAAAATTAAATTAGCCCTGGCCGATGACCACACCCTTTTTAGGAAAGGTGTGGAAGAACTTATTGAAGATTTTGACAATATGGAAGTAATCTATAGTGTTGAAAACGGCAAGTTGTTACTTAATAAATTACAAACAGCCCCCATATTACCCGATGTATGCCTGCTTGATATTAATATGCCTGTTTTAAATGGCTTTGACACTGCTGCTAAAATTAAGGAAAAGTGGCCAGATATGAAGATTCTGGCAGTATCTGTTTACGATTCTGAGTTCAATATCCTGGGTATGCTAAGGGCAGGTGCAGGTGGTTATATCCTCAAAGACTCGCAGCCCGATATTTTAAGGCGGGCTATTGAGGGCCTGCACAACCAGGGCTTCTACCATTCCGAACTTGTATCAGGTAAAATACTGAGCCAGTTTCTGAAAAACACAAAAGAGACCAGTGCAATGGAGCTCAGCGACAACGAAAAACAATTCCTTAACCTTTGTTGCACCGAGATGACCTACCGAGAAATAGCTGATGTGATGAAAATAAGCCACCGTACAGTAGATGGTTACCGCGACCAGCTTTTCCTGAAACTAAATATCAAATCCCGCACCGGGCTTGTTATTTATGCCCTGAAAAGGGGGATAGCTACGCTGGATAATTAGAGATGTATTTTATAGACAGATAAGATTGCTAATTTTTGAAATTAGCAGTCTTATCTGTAATTTAGATGGAGCATTAGATGGTTTATCTTTACAATATTGTTCAAATAAATTAGTTTTGTATAAGCGACTTTGCTTTAAAATGTAAAAAAATGAATGCTCCCTTATCAATACAGGCTATAGCTCTGGCAAAATAGAAGAAGCGGAAAGTCTTTTTACTAATGGCTATTATGATATGGCCTATTATATAGCAGGGTATGCTGTTGAGCTTTATCTTAAAACAAGAATATGTCAATTATTAGCCATCCCCGATTTTTTTGACTTTGATAATAGGAAAAAATTTGAGAATGAGGACAACATTACTAAACCTTATAAAGTTCATAACTTTACACAATTACTTATACTGGCAGGTTTATATAATGAGCATAATAAGATGCTTATTGATAAGAAATTCAAAAATGACTGGTTGGTATTGGGTAAATGGAAAGAGAGTCAAAGATATAATAGAGGCAAATCTTCACAAGAAGTACGGGATTTTATTGATAGTGTTTCAAATTACACCACATGGATAAGGCAATATTTATAAAGGAACTAAGAGATATATTCTCTGGTTTGAACGAAAAGGACAAAAGATATTCTAAAGTTTGGCTTAGCGATGCTGATTTTGGAGGTCTCTATCAGTCAGGTAAATACAACTTGTATTTGAAGGCACAGAATCAAATTCCCAGGAATAAGACTGAAATTTCATTCCTAATTGATTTATTAGACCAAAAGCTTGATAAGGACAAAGTGCCTTATATTTTTAATATTGAAGTATTCAATACGAATGAATACGCAAGACCAGATAGGGACGATATCATTCTTTACAATGATGAATTGATATATAATGCTGCATGAGAATTCAGCATTAATAAACGCTTTTTCAAAATAGGACTATAAACTAACCGTTATATCTTCAATCCCCCATCCAGGTTCAGGATAGTGCCATTATAAAAATCGTTCTCAATAATAAACAACACAGAATGTAATAATTCCTCGGTTTTGCCAAAGCGGCCAAGTGGGGTGGCGTTTTTATAACTCTTTATTTTTACATCGCTCAATGCTGCTGCAGTAGATGGGGTATCAATAAAACCCGGTGCTATAGCCACACACCTGATGCCAAACATGCCCAGCTCTTTACTCCATGTTACTGTAAGTGCATTCAATGCAGCCTTTGATGCAGAATAAGCCGACTGACCCATATTGCCATAAGAGGATATAGAGCTGATATTGATAATCACCCCCTTGCTACGGCTCTTCACCATTTTCTCAGCTACATTGCTCGTTACATAAAAAACCGCATTCAGGTTGATATCTATGGTTTTGCGCCAGTTTTCTACACTATGGCGGGTATCGGTGCGCGATAGTATATTCACCAATGGCTCGCTATGTATTATGCCCGCATTATTCACCAGCACATGCAGTTTGCCAAACTCTTTAAATATTTCAGCAACCAGTGATTCAACAACAGTATAATCGGTAAGGTCGGCGGTATAGCATTTTATTGCCGGACATTCAGCCTGTAGCTCGCTAAGCATTTCAGCATTGCGGTCTACTACTATCACATTTGCAGCCTTACCTGCCAGATATGTGGCCATGGTACGGCCAAGGCCGCTTGCACCACCTGTTATTAATATATTACTGTTGCCTATTATCATACTGTCTTGCCTTTTTCTGCCAATACTCTCTTAATATCACCAATGGTTTGCATGGCGAAAATATCATCACCTTCAAATTCTACTTCAAAGTTCTCCTCAATACGGGTGATGAACAGCATATGTGCCATAGATTCCCACTGCTCCAGTGAATTCAATACTACTTCGTCATTCTGGTCGGCCTCTCTCAGCGAAAAAGACTCTTTTATTATTTCAGCTAATGTCATTTTAAATATTTTAATACTAATCTAAATGGTAAGCAGGTAATATTTTTGTGGTTATTTCTTCTTTACTGTTAAACATTAATATATCAATCATAGATAACCAGGGCACAAATTCATTCTTAAACTGTGGGTATACCACTTTTTCAGCCATCAGGAAATTGAGATTTATCCCTTTTTCACCATAATATTCCTTGGTATAAATCTCTTTGCCTCCACTTGCATTGATATAATGGTCAATGCCTTCCAGGTGGCAAATATCGATTAATCTGTCGGCTTTTTTTAGTTCACGGTTGTTATATTCTTCCGAACTTATTTTATATGTCTTTTTCAGGCCCAGGTAATCGCAAATACAAATAACACTATCTATGGCCAATTGAGAAATAGTTTTTCCTCTTTGCTCTTCCATTATTTCCATCTCCAATGTAGGAAACACCGATGACGTAACCGAAGTGGTAGCGACAGCCTTGTTTTCTGCCATCAATATTTGCTCTATGAGTGGGTAAACCTCGCTAAAGTAAGGAGCCTTACTATAGGCCATTTTTATGGTTGACAATATCTTCTGGAATGCCTTTGGGTCGTCCATTAGTTCCACATCCATTATCAGCTTGTTCTGGCTGGCATCTTTGCAAGGTATACTAAACAAAAGATCTTTACCATTTACCAATATACGATTGCGGTTTATCCAGCCCCGGTTGATATAGTTTACATCGTCGTAAAACACAAATACATCAGCAGCATAGACTAGTTGGAAATAGCCTATGTAGGGAAATACATATGGTTGCATTATAGCTATGCTGCTCATTATTGCTAATTGTTTTGTGCCCTCAACAGTAGCCTCGAAATGAAATAGATATCCTCTTCCTTCAATGAATGAAACATAGGCAGGCAGAGTACCCTCTTGCTTATATCTTCGGATATAGGGCATTCGTATTTGTCTACATAATCGAGTGTGGAGAGGCTGGGGTAAAAATACCTGCGCGGATATACCCAGTTACCATTCAGCTCATAAATGCTCTTCAGCAATATTTCTTCCGATTCAAATATGATTGGATAATAACTATAATTCCACTCTGCGCCTTTAAGTATGGTTGGTTTGGTTACATTTAGGTTAGCCAGGCATTTATCGTATGCCATAGCCTGTGCCTTTCTCGATGCCATTATTGCATCAATATGCTTCATATTCACCAAACCCATAGCTGCATGGAACTCTGAATTTTTACCATTTATGCCGGCACCATCAAAAGTATCAGGGCTATTATGGCCAAAATTCCTCATTCGGGCCATAGTTTTTAGCAAATCATGGTCCTTGGTAATTACTGCACCACCTTCTACTGTATGAAACAGCTTGGTACTATGGAAACTGGTAGTAGAGATATCACCATATTCAAAAATACTACGTCCCTTATACTTTACACCGAATGCATGTGCTGCATCATAGATTACTTTCAGGTTGTGTTTGGCAGCAATTTTTTCTATTGCAAGTACATCGCATGGATTACCATATACGTGGGTAGCCAATATGCCTGTAGTATGTTCGGTAATACGTTCTTCTATTTTTGCAGGGTCTATACATAGGCTATGAGGATCAATATCAGCAAACACAGGTTTGCAACCTTCCCACACTATACTGCTTGTAGTAGCTACATAGCTGAATGGTGTGGTAATAATCTCACCTTTCATACCCAGTGCCTTCATAGCTATCTGGATAGCTATTGTGCCATTGCCCAAAAATAAAAGATGGTCAAGCCCCAAAAAATCCTTCAGCCTCAGCTCAAGGTCATTTACCAGTGGTCCATTATTGGTTAGCCAGTTTCTCTCCCATATCGACTTTACATAATCTATATATTCCTCCATGTCGGGGAGAAATGGCTTGGTAACATTTATCATAATTTCTCAGCTATATATAAAATTGATCTTGGGTGAATCCCGTTTTTTTCAAATACTTCCTTGCCAAAATAGTCAATACCAAGGCGGTGTACTTTAAACCCACCAGCTTCAAGGCTTTTTACCCAGCCTTTAGATGAATATTGCCTTACATGGTCGTTTTGACCATAGTATTTCCATCTGTCGGCATCTGATGCTATTTTAGGGTCTTCTACAGTATCCTCAATTGTAGTAACAATAGGCACCATAGCAATACCCCAACCACCAGGCTTCAATACCCTATACAGCTCGCTGATGGCTGCTTTTTCATCAGGCACATGCTCTAATACGTGCGAGCAAAGGAAAAAATCGAACCTCCCATTTTCATAGATATCCATTTTGGTGATATCTACTACGTCGTCAACACCCTTCATAAAAAGGTCAGCACTGCGGTAATTAAGAAAAGGCTGGTTTTTCAGGTACATCCTTAGTGACGAGGGTGCAATATCCAGGAAATTGTATTTTTTGGTTTTATCCAGCTTGTCGAATGCCTTCTTGATATATAAAGCATACAGGCGGTCGCGGTCATGGGCCCTGCATGCCGGACATTCGTATTTAAGTAGATTGGCTGTTTCGCCCGAAAACATGGGGTAGATATACTGGTGCTTATCCAGGTCTTCAAGTAAGCCAAAATCTATAGGATTGAAATAGGCAAGGTGTGTATTACAAACCGGGCAAACATATTTTTCGCCCATAAATGGCCTTCTGTTTGGGTCAGATTTCAGCTCCTTGAGAAAGAAATATACTGCCCGTTTTAATTTTAATACATTATTGCTCATGCGTGTTGTGTTATTGTTTTATGCTAATGCATTAAAATGCGTAATTATACCAGTAAATCTTTTACGAATAATAAAAACCAAATATATAGTATCTAAACCCGGTTGCCCCAAAATTAAAACAATTTCAGCAATTTGAAGATTGTCATTTTAAGTATTCATTTAGTTTGCAATGGGTAAGCTTTACCTGATAACATGATGCACTGCCCCAGCGGGGCTACAGGTAAAAATTTAATTTGTGCTTTGTTGATAAGAACACCTACAATTGCGAGAATGTAAAATACAACAAGCATCCAAAAATTAATGTCAGAAAAAGTCAGATACGACACCCTCTCCTTGGGAGTAACGAATTTATTGAATAAAAGTTCTTTGAAAATGACATGGCCAAACACACCAAGCCACCAATAAATACCATCAGAAAAGGGCGGATACGGCACCCTCTCCTCTGGAGTAACAAATTTGTTGCACAAAAGTTCTTTGAAAATGACATGGCCAAAATCACCAAGCCAATAATATATACAATCAGAA
>CAIWHI010000899.1 GCA_903912435.1 uncultured Bacteroidota bacterium
CCGGCATCAGTAGCAGGCCCACTGTCTCCTCCTCCTCCTCCCCCACCTGCAAAAGTTGAAATAACACCTGTTAAACTAATTTTTCGCACCCGGCTATTACCATAATCTGAAAAATATATGTTTCCTGCTATATCAATACAAATATCTAAAGGGTCAAATATTTTAGCTAATGTTGATGGACCACCATCACCACTATAGCCATTAGTTCCGGTTCCTGCAATTGTAGAAATAATTCCTGTTGATATATCTACTTTTCTTATTCGGCTATTCCAATCATCTGTGAAATAAATATTTCCAAACGTATCTACAGTCAATCCTTGAGGATTATTAATCTGTGCGTTAGTGGATGGAATACCATCTCCATTATATCCTGCTACCCCTGTGCCAACCGCTGTGGTTATTATTCCATTCGATGCTATTTTCCTGATACTGTTTCCAGTTGAGCCAGTTGCTAAATAGTAATTACCGAATTTATCAAAAATACCTCCGACAGGGTAATCTATTAAAGCAGAAATTGCAAGACCACGATCGCCACTATTGCCTGGATTGCCAACTCCCGCAAATGTCGTAATAATCTGCCCCCTCCCATTTACCGCACAAAACACCAATAAAAAAAGTAGTACCTGCTTCATCATCTTTATATTTTATAGGCTCTTATTAGTACTACAAATATAGGGAATAATATTGTGTTTTTGGGGTGATTATAGCCTTGCCACACATAAAAATGCCTTCCCTCTTCTATAAAAAGGGAAGGCATTAATTCATCCACTAACCTTAATTAATGGGCATATAGGGTCAATGATATGACCACCAGATACAAGAATACCAGAATTACGAATGTTCTTTTCATTTGTTTAGATTTTAGTAGGTCTAGGTTTTAATTTTCAATTAAAATTACAGCAAAAATCATGCCGAAAATTGTATTTTCATTCACATTTCAGGTTATTTTCCGGTAGTCTTAGCAGGTATTACAAAGAGGTAAAAATAGATGGCAAGGCACAAGGTGACCACCGCTGTAAACCCAAATAATACACTACTTCCATATCCATACCATATAATACCAGCTACACTACTCGCTACCAGGGTGCATATACTTTGAAACCCGGTATAGGTTCCAATTGCTGTAGCTGTTTCATCCTTGCTTACCAGGTTGCTTATCCAGGCCTTGCTTATCCCATCAGTGGCAGCAACATAGATACCATAAACCATAAAAATCAGCGCATATCCAGCTATAGAATTTGTTAACGCCATTCCACCATAAGATATTGCGAAGAGTACCAACCCGGTTATAAATATATTTTTAAATCCCAGCTTATCACCCAGTTTACCCAGGGGTTGGGATGTGATAGCGTATACCAAATTATAAAAAACATATACACCTACCACCATCCTGTCGCTAAGGCCACTTTCTTTTACCTTGAGCAACAAGAACATATCAGAGCTATTCACCAGAGCAAATAACAATAATCCGCCTACCAGTTTACGATAGTCTGTAGAGCTATTAGTCCAAAAAGCAAAAAACTGTTTAAAACCAGGCCTTGCTTTTAGGGCACCCTGGCTGGTAGCTTTTTCTATTACGCCAAAAGTGAAAAACACAGAAGTTATGGCCGGTACAAAGGCAATAATGAATAGAAGTTTATAATTAGCCGGGAAGAAATATAATATAACCAATGATAATACCGGCCCCAATACCGCCCCCAGAGTATCCATACCCCTATGGAAACCAAATACCTGCCCTTTGGTTTCCGGTGTAGATTCGGCAGAAAGCAATGCATCCCTGGCGCCTGTCCTTATGCCCTTGCCCAGCCGGTCCATAGACCTGGCGGTAAATACCCAGGCAGGCAGAGTAAATAATACCAACATTGGCTTAGATATTGCACTCAGAAAATAGCCAAATCTTACGAATGGCAACCGTTGCCCCAGCTTATCAGACCATGCCCCAAAATAGCCCTTGCTCAGCCCTGCTACACCTTCAGCAAAACCTTCCAATACTCCTATCCACACCACCGAAAAATGAATACTTTGCAGGTAAACAGGCATGATGGGGTACAGCATTTCGCTGGATATATCCGTAAACAGACTTACTAGCGATAGAAGCCAAATAGTTCTCGTGATTACTTTCATAACTATAAAAGTAATGCTTAATTAATGAATGGCTGGGAATTCAAAATGCAGGGTGGTGCCATAGCCTTTAATTTAAGGTTGTTAGATTTTTATATGTGATTTATTTTGCAACGTTGAATATTTGCAGTCTGTCGTTTAGAACTGGTATTTTGCTTTTATGCACGGCACAATCCAACGATCTTCCTGGCCGTGAATAATAAATTATTTGTACCGTACCGCAGCGGGATTATACCAATGCAATAATGAAAAAGAATAAGTTAGATGATGAACTGTATTTCTTCATCGTTCCTTAAATAATAAAGTGGATATTTGCATACACATAACAAAGGCATAACCTTTTTTAGAATAACGTAATATGGAACCCAATACCAAGCAGCAGGACATGATGCGCTATGCAGGCCTGGCCACCCAGTGGATGGCGATGCTGGCAATGGCAGTGTGGGGTGGTTACTATCTTGATAAGAAAATAGGTGTGAGCGCACTATTTATTATTGTATTCCCAGTTTTGGCTCTGGCGGTTTCGCTTTGGCAGTTGATTAAACAATTAAACAAACCTAAAAAATGAAGAAGTCGTTTATCATATCTGTTGCTGTAGTATTTGTAGCACTCACTGTAGTATTTGTTTTACTTGTCAAGGCAATGCCCCGGTTCGATTTATTAGCACTTGAGGCAGGAAATGTACTCATGTTACTACTGGCAATGTTCTCTTATATAATGGTTGGCAGGCAATTGAATGGCCGCCCGCAGGCATTTGTGAGTGGGGTATATAGTGCTACCTTCCTAAAGATAATGGTATGCATGTTCACCATATTGCTTTATGTAGTTCTCAACCGCAAGAACTTGTATGTACCTATTGTTTTTGTGTTCTTCGGTACCTACCTGGTCTATTCGGTTGTAGAAACTATTTTCTTGCAACGAATGGCTAAAGTTTCAAAGTAAGTGGATCTTTATTCTAATGGGTTTATCTATACCCCTATTTAGTGGTCAATCACTTTCTTGCTCTATTTTTGTACCTACATCATGAAGAAAAAGGAAACATCACTCAACTTTTTGGAGAAATTCTTGCCTCCGGGTTCTTTTGAGCAGATTGAACCTTTTTTTCAAACCCATGTTATCCACCTCACCATTACCCATGAGCGCAAAAGCGTTTTAGGCGACTACCGCAATCCGGTTCCGGATAATCCTTTCCATAGAATCAGTATCAATTGCAATCTAAACAGGTACAGCTTTTTGGTGACCCTCCTGCACGAGTTGGCTCATCTGCTTACCTACAATATCCACAAGCACAAAGTGTCGCCACATGGTGATGAATGGAAGAGCCAGTTCAGGCAAATTTTAATTCCCTTTATTGGTAAAAAGTACTTTCCACCTGATGTTGAAAAGGCCCTTATAGCCTATATCAATAATCCTGCTGCCAGCACTTGCACGGATCCCAAACTCTTTAAGGCCCTTTACCGCTACGATGAGCGTAAACCTGGTTTTAAACTCGTTGATGACCTGGAGGTAAATGAATGCTTTGAACTGGAAGACGGTCAAATATTCCAAAAGATTGAAAAAATCCGGACCCGCACCCGTTGCCGCAACCTGGCCAATAAGCGTTATTATTTTGTGCAAGGTATTATGGAGGTGAAG
>CAIWHI010000900.1 GCA_903912435.1 uncultured Bacteroidota bacterium
GTGGGCCCATGAATTTATTTACATCCACTCTATCAGCATTGAAATGGAAAGAACCATTTAAGGCTTCATTATGCAAGTAATAGCCTAGGAAATTATTAATGCTGCCATCTCCATTGAAATTTGTTCCAAGGTATTCACCCTTCATATTAGACACTGTAACATTTTTAGGATTAAAGGTCATTACCATGCTAGTTAGCTTTACCCCATCTGGATAGTCTTTTGAAGCATAGGCAATGTCGCTCATACTAATAGTACCTGAAGCATCAATCTTTTCAAACTCCTTTTTCTGGGCAGCTAGCATTGAGCCCTTCACCTTCATATCAGCATTTATAATACCTGCTACCTTAGTACCTGCTTCAAACTTCACGAATTTTGACATCTGCGAGAGGTCTATATGTCCCTTTGCACCAGCATCAATATACTGTTGCGTAGTTGGTTCTTTCAGCAACATATAGAAATCGAATGGGTCGCCACCAAATACAATATGGCATTTCTCCAGGTTCACGATTGTGTGGTCAATTACACCATCTGGGTTATCTACAGCCAACTTAACCTGTATATCAGATACTTTTTGTGGCAATGCCGGGTACTGGAACGAACCATCATTAATAGCAAGGTTGACACCAAATGCAGGCATTTGCTTCATATTGTAAGTTCCCTTTACAAAACCACTTAAAGCCAATTTACCAGTAGTTTTTATGTCATTGAAATTATTGGCATAGATACCTGGCACCAAAGAAAGTATATCCTTAAAGTCATTAGATGGAGTGTTGTAGGTAATGTCCATAACCATATTATTGGTGTCGGGCATTTGTACAAAACCCTTTGTAGATAATTTAAGCCCGTTCAACTGGATTTTATCCGTATTGAAGGAATACTTATTGGTCTTATTGTCAATTTGGAGGTCAAGGTTAATGGCAGTTTTCACCTGGTTCAGGTAAGGTACATTTCCCATGCTGAAGGTAAAAGCATCAATAGTAGTTTTTGTAGCTAATGTGAAAGCATCACTTGTGAAATTGCCTGAACCACTATGGTTAATATTATCAATGACAACATGCATTTTGCCTTGTTGGTCATTATATTCAATATAACCATCTTCAACTGCATACTTATCTAGTTTCAACGCAAATGGGGCCGCAGGGGTGGTAGCGGCGGGAGTTGGTGGCGCAGGTTTGGTAATGTTCCAGTTGGCAGCGCCATCGGTATGAACAATAGCGTGTATTCTTGGTGTGTTTAGTCCGATATTGGTGATATCATAAGTGCCACTTATGGCCTTCATGAGGTCGAGTGTGATATCAATGCTTTTTGCTGCAAGTAGGGTGTCATTTTTGAATGCATCCTTACCTACTATACTCAGGTTGATAATACTTACTGACAAATGAGGGAAACTATGAAAAAGGGAAATATCCACGTCTTTGAAATCGGTGGTGGCAACAAGTTGCTCATTCATCTGGGTTTTCACTATTGCCATTATTTTATCTTTAAAGAATATAGGCACTATCACCGCTGTAGCCAAAAACAGCAGAATTAGAATACCTATAGCAATAAAAAAACGTTTAACCAGTTTTCCGAATTTCATAATTACCTAAATTTAGTGGTGCAAAAGTACACCTACAAAAGCAATAATTAGGGATTAACTATTATGGGTTTTTAAACTTTTGCAAATCATTTGGGTCTCAACGATATGTTATATTCCTACCCGGCTTGTTTATTTTAATAATTGCTCTTGATATTTATTTAGTTTTATCCTGGAATATTCAAATTGATGGTAAATAGAATTGTAAATACGCTTATCCCGATAATCTTAATTTCTGCTTTGGTTTCTTGCAGCAGTACAAAAAAAACAACCACTAAACGCCTACCCGGATACTGGCAAAACCAGCCCATAACAGTGGATGGCTATAATAATGATTGGCCATCACCCTACCCCAACTATGATGAGAAGGCTATGATAGGTTATAATGTTACCAATGACAAGGATAACCTTTATATTACGATGGAAACTGGTGACCTTGCAACCCAATTGAAGATACTCACGCAAGGATTAACAGTATGGGTTGATAAAGGTGGCGGTGAAGATGAGGTTATGGCAATTAACTACCCCTTACCATCAAATGACAAGAACCTGGCGGTAGTGCCTCAAAACCATGGTCCAAATAGCAGGACTAACCTGGATAAAATGAGGGTAGAATTAGAAGAACGAGCAAAAAGTGCGCTGCTGAAAGCCAATGAATATTCTTTACAAGGGTTTAGGGCATGCAATCTTCAATATCCCTTATTAGCGATAGATACTTGCGGTGTAGTAGTAAGAATGGCTATTGATTCGGATAATGAATTGGTATGGGAAGCGAAAATCCCATTTAAGTCTTTCTATGGAAGGAACCAGATTGAACGTAGGGACAAGGGGAAACCAATAAGTATAGGATTTGAGTTAACTGCAATTGATAGACCCAAAGGGCAAAACACTGGTAGCCAGGGAAACAGAAATTCACCAAGGGTTACTGGTTTCAGCCCAAGTATTGGCATTGGTGGTATAGGAGGGATGAGTATGGGCATGTCGCCCGGAAGAAACAGATTGGGCAATAGTAATAATAGTATCCAAGATCCTGCGGCTAATATAATGGAGCCCGCTTATAAAAGCTCAAAAACCTGGAAGAAATGTGGATTGGCGTTTCCTAATCAGCTATAAGGATTAAACTTTATCAATGCTCAATTATTTGATTACCTGATATAATAGCAATTCCCCTTCACCTCAAAAAGCTATTCAATTTGCTTGATTGTATTTTTCAACTTAATTTCACAAAATACAATCAATATATGAAGCCAATTAACCTCATAATTATATTTATTGCATGTTTATCATTAATCAATAGCTGCAAACCTTCAGTATCCGTAAGTGAAGAACATTACCTGAAAGGTAATGAACTGGTATTGAGCAATGATCTGGATAATGCCCGGAAAGAATATGAATTGGCCATTAAAGCAGATTCAAATAACTGGAAAGCTTGTTACCAGTTGGCTGGGGTATTTGAATTGCAGGGCGACTTTAAAGACTCGTATTTCTATTTTACTAAGTCGGTTACTATTAATCCTAAATTCACACTTGGTTATTTTAATAGGGCTAACCTTGAGGAAATTCTGGGAGAAACCAGGGGAAGTGATAAGGATATGAAATCTGTAATGGAGAATAAGCCCTTCTTCATGGCCCAGTTATCGCAGGGAAGAAAGCAAATGAGCATAGGCAATATCAAGGATGCCATTAGCTACTTTGACGAGGCAATAAAATCCAGGCCTGATTTGTACATTACTTATAGCATGAGGGGGTCGTGTAAATATAGAATGGGTGATTTTGCTGGTGCAATTAAGGATTTTGATAATGAAGTTCAATTAAGCCCCGGCAGCGTAATGGGCCTGGTTAACAGAAGTGTAGCCTTTAGTGAGATGAAAGATTTAAAATCTGCTATGAATGATATAAACGCAGCCATACAAATAGATCCAACGCAGGCCCAGGCATATATTTATAAGGGTGTTTATTGTTTGAAATCTAACCTACCTGATAGTGCCTGTATCAATTTTAATGTGGCCAAAAAACTAAACCATCCACAAGCAGATAATTACATTAAGCAATATTGTGGTGGTCAAAAAACAAATACTTCGCCAGTAGCTAAGGCACAAAATACTGTATCAAAATAATAAAACAGATTGAAAGGAGTTTTACTTAAAAATTATACACCATTAAACAAAAACGCATTCCGGGTCTTGATGTAGTAAGGGCTATAGCGATATTATCGGTGGTATTAGCCCACTCAACTGCCTTTTTATGGCCTTTGGCATCGATACCTACTATTGGTGTTTACATTTCAGATTTCCTGATTTTTATTCATCCATTTGGTATCTATGGTGTTGAACTATTTTTTGTTCTAAGTGGCTATCTTATAGGAGGTATTCTTATTAAGACTTATCTGGACAGCCCCAACTTTGGTTTTAGGGAATTGAAAAACTTCTGGATACGAAGATGGTTTAGAACGCTACCAAATTATTGGTTTGTGCTTTGCTGCACTATTCTGCTATATAAAGGAATGCATTTGGAGCAGTCGGGCAAAGCAAAATTGTTCTATTTTATTTTCCTTCAAAACCTTTGGTATCCACACCTGCTTTCCTTCTTTGGTGAAGCATGGAGTCTGTCTGTTGAGGAATGGTTTTACATCACCCTACCTTTGGTTTTGTTTGTAAGTTCTAAACTGGCACATCCAACCTATAAGCAAAAATTCATGCTTAAGGTGTTTATTGGGTATTTACTCACCTTCTTATTGATTAGATTTATCAACGCCTTTCACCCCCTAAATGGTCCTGAACAAGATGCCGGAATTAGAAAAGTAGTACTCTTCAGACTCGATGCTGTGATGTATGGAGTATTAGTAGCTTACTTACAGCAATTTCATAGTTCATTGCTTTACAAGATTAAAAATCAATTACTTATACTCTCCATACTTTGTTTTATGTGGTTGCATTACCTAATCAATAATCAATCAATTAAAATCGAAACGGCTACGGTACCAGTGCTTCAATTTGCAAGTAATGCATTTCTATATTTGTTTCTGCCGCTCGTATTTTCATTGAGTTTACCCTATGCGGCGAATACCCTTAGCGTAAATAATAGAATATGGGGAAAGGCAGTGACGCATATTAGCAAAATCAGCTACTCAATTTATCTATGCAACTATACATTATTGTATATACCCTTCTTTTATACTTTAAAGGAAACCAACAACTACATTATAGGTGGATACTATCTTATCTATTGGATTGTTTTGATAACAATATCTACAATTTTGTACCACTACATTGAATTACCTGCCATGAAAATCAGAGATAGATTTTGGAAATAGCCATTGGAATATGAAATCATAAAGAGATGATTTCCTCAATTGTCAACCCGGTCGTCTCACATATAAGGTCTGGGGATACCCCCTTCAATTTCAATGCACGAGCCACTTTTGCTACCCCTTCTTCAATTCCTTTTTCTTTACCGATTTCAATACCCTCTACTCTTCCTATTTCAATACCTTTTTCTAAACCTTTTTCTAAACCCTTTTCAAAATTCTCTCTTGACGCTTTGCCAACTGCACTATTCATTACATTTACCAAATCCCAATAATTCTTAAGACTTTGGTTGTAATTGTATTTTTCCTCTGGTGTATATTTTGCAAATTCGGCTTTTTCAAAGGCTGATAAAAACACCACCTCATTCTTGAATATAACGGGGATGTCTTGAAATTCCTTTAGGTGTTTTATGAAATATAACCATTTATCTAACCTTGTATCCAATTCAGATTCAGATTTACTAAAATTGGGCATTTCAAGGTAGATATAAGTAAGCTTGTCGTAAAAAGTAGAACCATCTGGATACCTCAACTTAATCTCATGCTTTATTTGATGTCGGTCAACTTCATCCTTATAATCGCTAAAGGTAAAATCTAGTATACCTATACAATATACAGCCGTGAGATTAAAATTCCAATCCTTGCCTTGTTTAGCCTGCTCAGCTATGGGGAAGGTGGAATAAAATATGGTGCGTTCCCTAAAAAAGTCCTGCTTCGCTTTTTGAAGCTCTACAATGAATTTCTCACCATTCTCACCCTCACAATAAATATCAAATACGGCCTTTCTCTCGTCAGATAAAGCTCCTAACTGTTCTGAGTTTTTGAAGGATAAATTCTTAATCTGGGCATTTTGGGGCAATAAGGAATTGAGAAAGTCAATCAATGAGGGCTTACTTGCTTCCTCACCGAACAACTTCTTAAAACCAAAATCAGTAAAAGGATTTACATACCTTGCTTCCATATGCCTTAGTTCAGGACAAAAATACTAAATACAATCCAAGAAAGAGCCAAGCGTACAGTTCATAATAAATTAATTCCCATTCTAACTATTGCACATATTCCTTGCAAATACCAAATGTCTTGCGATGATAGGGAGAAATGCCAAATTCTTTTATTTTGCCTCTATGCTGGGCTGTTCCATAGCCCTTATTTTTATTCCAACAGTATTGGGGATATTCTTCGTGAATTTTGAGCATAAACTCATCCCTATGGGTTTTGGCAAGAATGCTTGCAGCGGCTATACTTGCATATAGTGCATCACCACCTATCACACATTTATGTACCAATCCAAAATAGGCAGGAAAAAGGTGACCATCAATCAATAAAAGATCGGGTGACAATTTCAATTGGCCTATGGCAACATGCATCGCCTTAAATGAAGCTTTGAGAATGTTGATTTCATCTATCTCCACCCAATCTACCATGGCCACAGCCCAGGTGAGTGCTTCATTTTCAATTATAGGTCGCAGAATTTCTCTGTTTTCTTCCGTCACCTGCTTACTATCGTTCAACAATGGGTGGTAAAAACCAGGAGGCAATATTACAGATGCTGCAAAAACAGGTCCTGCAAGGCATCCCCTACCTGCTTCATCGCAGCCTGCTTCTAATATACCTTCCTTAAAATACGGCTGTAACATCCCCATTTTTTGATAACAAGTACAAAGTAACACAAAAAGAACAATTGACTGTCTGTACGAGATATAGCTAAAGAAAGATAATCTATGATACTGAGCCATGACGTTCAATTGTCGAATAGTTTTCCTAAAGTATTTTAGTTTACAAACGCTTAAAATTCAACTCTTTCACAAAAATTGAGCACTTGATGAACGATAATTCTACCGGTTTCTAGTTCCTTATAGAATGATTCACAAAAATTACATAATTCCTTCTTTTGGCAGCCTATCCTTGGCACATTGGTGAAATTCAGGTAAGTTTGATAATAGTTCATCATTGCTATAAATATGCGACCAGTAAAACTCCCTTTTTATGCCAAGCTTTGCATGTCATTGCTATCAATTGTAATGATAGTTATCATACTTATAGAAGCCCGTGATATACTTGTTCCATTGGTATTTTCATTATTGATAGCCATACTCTTGTATCCTTTTAACCGTTTCCTGCAAGACCGGCTGAATATGGGCAGGGCTGCCGCAGCAATGATTTCAGTTTTGGTTTTTATATCTTCATTGGTAAGTTTTATTTATTTTCTTGCCATAGAGATAATCGGTTTTTCGAGCGATTTCCCAATATTAAAAACCCGGCTAACCGCTATGTTTGGCAGTTTGCAACATTGGCTTTCTTACAAACTCCATATCACTAACCACCAGCAGTCGGAATATATCAATAAATCAGTCAACTCCATAATGGAGACAATTGCCAGGTCGCTAAGTAATATCTTTTCTTATTCTACCGGCATCCTATTGTCTATTGTTTTCATGTTCATTTTTACCTTCTTCATCCTATTTCACAGGAAATTACTCATGAAATTCATTTTGCACCTTTTTTCTTTGCCTTATAGGGATAAGGTAAAGGAGGTAATTATGGAGACCAAAAACATGATAAAGGCCTACGTATTAGGTCTGGTTATAGAAATGGCGCTGGTAGGTGTAGTGAATACTGTGATGTTTATGATAATGGGGATACAATATGCAGTACTCCTGGGGGTGATGGCCGCAGTGCTTAACATCATACCCTATTTAGGTATTTATACCGCAATTGGCCTGACTATGCTGGTAACCTTTGCCAATAGCACAGGTAATTTGGCAATAGAAGCAGGTATAGGGCTTTTCTGTGTACATCTTATTGATTCAAATATTCTATTTCCACGCATTATAGGTGGGCAGGTAAAAATGAACCCATTTATTACCATCATTGCTGTTATCATTGGTGAATACATATGGGGAGTATCAGGCATGTTTTTATTTATACCTATCACCGGTATTTTGAAATTGGTATTTGAACGTGTAGAAGGTATGGAAGCCTGGGGTATGCTTATTGGTGTAGAAGATGTAGAGAAAAAACCAAAGAAAATAAAACTCAAAGACCTGCCTAAGGACAATGAAATATTGAAGTAATACCTACACTATCACCATCAGTTTATCTAAATTAAATAGGAGGCAAATAATCGGGCTAATAGTTATTTTGTTTATCAATTACTACCAATAATAGGTGCATATAGAAATAGAAAACAGAAATGAGTGCATTTCTATTAATTTCGCAAAAAATAACACCAATACACATGAGCAGTTTTATTAAGCAAGCATTCCTGATGGCACTTTTATGCCTTGGGATAGTAACAATCACCAATGCAAAGGGAAATGACAAAATTATAGGTAAAGAAGTCACCTATACATTCAACCATGTGACTATGAAAGGTTATATAGCCTATGATGGTAGCATAAAGGGTAAACGCCCTGCAATAGTGGTGGTACCTGAGTGGTGGGGCAATAATGAGTATACTAAAGGCAGGGCACGTATGCTTGCCGAATTGGGCTATATTGCCATTGCAGCCGACTTTTATGGAGATGGTAAAATAGCGGAGAACCCAACCCAGGCACAAGAGTACGCTACCCCTTTTTATAAGGATGCGAATATTGGTAAGGACAGACTTGAAGCTGCTATAACAGAATTGAAGGAATTCCCTGAAACTGATGCTAATAAAATAGCAGCAATAGGCTATTGCTTTGGTGGTAGTATGGTACTCAATGCCATTAAAATGGGTACAGACCTTAAGGGCGTAGTTAGTTTTCATGGAGGGTTGATGACTGCACCAGCAAGTAAGGGTATGGTAAAAGGAAAAATACTGGTATGCCATGGTGGTAGCGATAAATTTATTCCTGCTGATGACATAGCCAATTTCAGGAAGAACCTCGATACTACCGGAGTTAATTATACTTTTATTACCTACACTAATGCTACCCATGCATTTACTAATCCTGATGCAACTGCAAATGGTAAGAAATTCAATCTGCCAATAGAATACAATAAGGAAGCTGACAAAAAATCGTGGAACGATATGAAGGATTTTTTTAAGACAATTTTCTAGTATACTTATATTACTAGTGAGCCCCAATAAAGTAAGATGCACTTTGTTGGGGCTCATTTATTTTTAGAAAGATTGACCTACTCTATCCGATATTTTAGTTACTTTGCCTTAACAAAACCACCACCATATGAATATTGAGAAAATCACAAAAGGAATATCGAGCAGCGTATTGGGAATAGTGTTATTATTTGTCATCTGGAGACAACCTCATCCTCAATTCAACACTTTACCCAACATCTTTATCCCCGTATATTATACAGTTCTGACTATTGTATTTACAGCATTAATAATCAATGGATTATTGATGATAAATGTCGGCAAGAGGAAGAAACCATTTGCCAATTTATAAGCTATACCTATTTTTTTCACAAACCAGTAATTCTTTATTGGTTTTGTTCAATAATTTGTGTCACTAACTGAAGGACGATTTCCCTAAAAGCGGCCTCCTTTGATTGAACTTCTTCTATTGATTTGAATATCACTAACCGACGTCCATCCTTATAATCACCCTCCAGAAGGCCATTTGAATTTTCAACATTTGCTCCTCGCAAAAATATTAACCTGACACAATCCTGCTTAAATAAATTAAACCCAACAATATATCTTTTATACTCCTTTGGCTTGAAGGGTAACATATTACCAGTATAAAAGAAACAAGGTGCATTCCAATAAATTTCCTCACCTATATCAGGGTGAATTGTAAGTATATATTGTCTTACATAGGCTATTAAATCTTTCATAGGATGATTTAATACAGCCATAAAATCATCCACAGCCTGAATTTCAGATGGCTTCGAAACTAGTTGATTTTTATCTTTCATAGGCATAATATGCTTTTGCAAGTAACATAACAATTGCTAAAAAAAATTGATAACCAAATGGTCTAAAATAATCAATATTAATTAGATTCAGTATACTTTTTGAAATTATCCAGAATCATTTGCCAACCCGCCTGCTGCATTTCAGCAGGATTTTGATTTTCAGGGTCGAAGCTTTCGGTTACAGTTGTTTGCTCATCAGTTTCAGTGAATTTGATAATAACTTGCCTACCATCAGCCAGACCATAATGAATCAGTGAGTTTGGTAATACTTCACTATATATTCCTTCAAAATCAAACCCAAATGAGCCATCCTTGGCTTCCATGCGGGTCAAAAATTTACCACCTGTCCTGATATCATTTTCAGCTCTTGGTGCATGCCAATCATCTGATGCAAAATACCAGCCGATAATGTGATCGGGGTTAGTAAAATATTCCCATACTATTTCTACAGGTGCATTTACAGTACATGCTACAGTTATCATATTTTGATTTTGCGCTTCCATTTTTTGATTATTGTTTTAGTTCGATTTCGTGCAAATATCTGATAATTTACCAGAAACACGGAGGGGTATTTATGACATTTGAAGGTTAATTTTAGACACAAATGCTACCAATCAAACGAAAGTGCTTTTAGATAAATAAAAAATACGAACATAAAATTAAGCCGGCCTAACTGGGCTACCACCCCAGCTAGAATTTGATTGCAGGTTTTCTCCCTTCATTACCAGGCTCAATGCATCCACATTTACATTGTCGCCTATCTCACTATCGTAAAGAATAATGGTGCGTGCACCTACACTACAACGTTTACCAATTTTCACTGGTCCTACCTTCATTACCCTGTCTTCAAAAAGATGGGTTTGTGGGCCACAATCTTCATTAAGGGCCGTATCGTCGCCAATACTCACCATATCATGCTCGGTAATGTCGGTGGTATTCATCCATACCCGCTTACCTGTCTTTACTCCAAATAGACGTAACAGAATAGGTAACCATGGCGTACCCCTCAAAAAGTCGAGTAAAAAAGGAACTGACAAAGCCTCATAAGTTGAGGTAATCGCCTCACTTCGCCATACCTTAGATGTCCACATTGGCTTTTGCTCTGGTTTGAACTTACCTACTGTAAGCCATTTCATAATTACCGTAACTAAAAAGGCAGGTAAGCCCATGAAAAACAGGTAGTAAAAAGGCAATGCGATTGTTATTACATACCAGGGATGCTCAACCAACAATGTATGGGTATAAGCGATAAAAAGGATACTACAAATCAGGATAACAGTTTCAGGTATAATTATCCTGATAAACTCAACCAAACTACGTGCCAATACTTTTGATGGTTTGGGCCGTGCCGTCAGTTCGGTAGCAAAGGTGCGGCTACCCTGCCTACGTGGAAGGGCTATGGCAGGCGAACCGAACCAATCCCTTGCCTTATCAGATGCTAATTGCTCTGGTGTAGGCGGAGTTGATAACACCCCTACCAACATCCTTGGTGGCAGCGTATATCCCTGTGGTATCAATGCACTGTTGCCCACGAAGCTATTATTGCCAATGACGGTTTTTTCGAGTATGAGCATCTGCCCACGCACATCAGCTTCGCCAAGGGTTACGGCATCGGCCACAAATGCACCCTTACCTATAACCAATAGAGGATGGGTAACACTACTAGCAGTAGATATTTCAGTATTCTTGCCCACTTTTGCTCCAAGTGCCCTGAACAAATAAGATATGTACACAGTGGCATAAATGGGGTGTAGTACTATTAATGATAAGGTCATTAACTGGTCGGCAAACCATTTACGTACATAAAAGAGACTATATATGGGATATTTACCGGGCTTTATACCCCATTGCAGGAGTCTGGTAAGCACAACAGTAAC
>CAIWHI010000901.1 GCA_903912435.1 uncultured Bacteroidota bacterium
AAAGCTGTAACACTTCCTGCACCGACGGTTTGGGACTCGGTACAGGCATACAAATATTCCCCATTGGGAGACAAGGAAATAAATGAAGGATTAAGCACACCACTCATCACTGATTTAGGTGTCAAAGAACCATATATAGTATCCAAATCATAAACATAAATACCATTCTCACTCTTATCCCAATTATAAGAACCTACAAACACATAATAATGAGACCCGAATGCAGGCAGGGATGTAAACCATAATAGCCATAGAATAACGCCCCACTTGCACCAGTTAGCCATAATGCAAACATAGGGTATAGGTAGGGAAGATTTGGGTGGTGGGTGAAAAAAAATAGGGATAAACTACCATTCAATTTGGTAATTTACCCCTAAAAAAACAATATTAAATTTCAGTCACCATCATACCTCCCACACAGGCTTCCTCTTCTCAATAAAGGCATTGATACCTTCATTGGCGTCTTTGGTATTCATCAATTCGTTTACATACATATCCTGCAAGACCGGTAAGAAATTGCTCAAAATATGATTGAATTTCACCCTTGAGGCTTTTACTGCAAACCGAAGTGATGATGCGCTTTTGGGTAGTATCTGTTGCTCAATAAAGGTATTTATTCCTTCATCCAGCCCGGCACGGTCATCATATACTTCATTGAGCAGGCCATATAATTTTCCTGTTTCAGCAGTTATTACCTTTCCCGTTATTATTAGTTCCTCTGCCCTTGCTAAGCCTATTTTCTCAGCCAGGATTATAGATGCAGGTGGTGGGAATACCCCTAATATTATTTCGGGTTGGCCCAGTTTGGCTGACTTATCGGCATATAAGAAATTGCACATTATAGCCAGTTCCATACCACCACCCAGGCATTGGCCGGTGATTTTGGCCATAGTGGGTATTGCCAATTCCTTGAGGGTATAAAACAAATGGTGAAACGAGGTAAGCATGGTAGCCGCGGCATCTTTCTTATGCTCATCTACGCTTGCCCCGAATGAAAAGTGTTTGCCTGCACCTTCGAATGTAATCAGTTTTAGGCCCTTCATTCCCTTAAACTCATCAAATAGAGCCATCAAGTCGGCCATCATGATGCTATCCAGTACATTGCCCTTGCCATCATCAAGAATAATCCTGGCTACAGCATTGTTGTGTAAATATTCTACTTTAATCTTTTGCATAAACCTGCTTATTAAACAACTGAATTCTGGTATTGGGGCGAAATGGTGTGCTGTAGTTCTTCATTCCATTCGTGGCCGGTAGCCAATAATTGGCGAAGCAATACGAAATCCACCTCCCTATTGTCCTTTGGTCCATCATTAAATGCCCGGAAACCAGCCTTGGCCTCTGTCATCATATTCAATGCCAACCATTCACGGCTACCTTCCTTGTTCTTGTCCCAATGTTCTAGTTTAAATTTGCGCACCTCACTAATGGTCTTGTTCATGCAATTAGGGAAGGTGTGCAATATCTTGGCTATCAGGTTATTCACAGCCTTATCGAGCATAGACAGGTCAACTTCAGCTTTGGCAACGAGTTCCTTAGCTTTGGCCAATTCCTCGCCTGATTTCATAGAACCGAAAGTAATACGGCCATACTCATCAACGATACGGTCGCTTACAACCAATGGGTTGGCAATAAACTTGCCATCCACCTTAAGCACTGGTGCTATATCAGTAAGTACACCATAATAATAAGCCTGGTGGGCTGTCCAAGGTTCGCAAAGGGTTAGTGAATACATAGCTCGTTCAACACCTACAAACAATGGCAGAAAATCGGTAGCACCACCAATTGGCGCACTACCATGTTTAGGCCCTGCCTGACCAAGGCGAGCCATATCGCTTGCTATACTGAAATCGCAAGCCATGCCTATTTCCTGACCACCACCTACACGCATACCATTCATGCGACAGATAACCGGTTTTTCACACATTAATATGGCTGAAACCATATCATTGAACAGGCGCATATATTGGGAATATTCCTGTGGGTTGCCTGAGTAATACTCGGCGTATTCCT
>CAIWHI010000902.1 GCA_903912435.1 uncultured Bacteroidota bacterium
ATTAAATGTATGAATACCAATCCGGATTGGATTAAGGCAATGGCTGTTTTGGTAAATAAATAGTTTTTTAAATCGAAATAATAAAGGCCAATATGCTTTATATAAAGGCACTACATATCATATTCATTGTTACCTGGTTCAGTGGTTTGTTCTATATCGTTAGGCTCTTTATTTATAATACGGAGGCCAACGATATAGCCGAACCTGCCAAAGCCATATTGCAAAAACAATTTGGCATAATGATTAAACGGCTATGGTTTGGCATAACCTGGCCTTCAGCAATACTTACGCTTATTTTTGGCCCATGGATGTGGTACTTATATAGCGGTTTTCACCTGTCCGGGTTTCCCTGGTTGATGCTGAAACTAGGTTTTGTAATTGGTCTCTATATTTATCATTTTACGCTGCATATTATCTATAAGCAGCAAATGGCTGGTATTCATAAATACACATCCGGGCAATTGCGCATATGGAATGAAGTAGCTACATTATTTCTTTTTGCCATCATTATGTTGGTTGTAGTAAAACAAGGTATCAGCCTTGTTTGGGGGCTTATAGGTTTAGTTGCGTTTGTTGTTGTATTAATGAGTGCAATAAAAATCTACAAGAATATTAGAGCAAATGGTAAAGGCTAAATTGCCTTTTGTTTTGGTGTCCTGTCCTTTCCTGCAAGCTTTTATCTATTTTTGGGGTATGAAATATTGGCTGGTAAAATCTGAACCATTTAAATATAGTTGGGACCAATTTGTAAAAGATGGACTTACCTTTTGGGATGGTGTGCGCAACTATGCAGCCCGCAACAACCTAAGGGAAATGCGTGTAGGCGATAAAGTGCTCTACTATCACAGCAACGAAGGTCTTGAAATAGTAGGTATCGCAGAGGTAGTAAAGGAAGCTTACCAGGACCCAACCAGCGAAGAAGATACATGGGTGGTGGTAGATCTAAAGCCGGTAATGCCCTTGCCAAAGCCGGTAACGCTAGCCGATATTAAGCAGGACCAATCATTAAATGGTATTCAATTGGTGCGTCTTAGCCGCTTATCTGTAAGTGCAGTTACACCCGAAGAATATGCTATTATTCTGAAAAAGGGAGGTCTCTAAAAAAGTGATTATTTATACTCTTTCTGTAATTCCTTAGTGGTTTTACTATGTCCATCATGGCTCCAGCCTGGTGGGAAAAAGAGGTATTTCATTTTGGTTTTAATTGGCAGATCTCTTTTCAAATCTTGTATTAACTCCTTCCATTCATGGGTGATGATAAATAAGGGGTTGTTAGGAGTTTCAACTGGTTTTGTGATACCAAATTTCGGAACTTCATTACTCTTCTCTTCAGTAAACGTGCCAAATATTCGGTCCCAGATTATAAAAACCATACCCATATTCTGGTCTAGGTAGGGTATATTGCTTGAATGGTGTACCCGGTGGTGGCTGGGTGTTACAAATAAATAACCTATCCATGCAGGTAAATTCTTTACATAAGCCGTATGTAATAGTATGCCATAAATTTGGGTTATGGAATACATAAAGATAATGTCTATAGGCTTGAATCCCAGAAAAGCTAATGGGATAAAATAAAGGTATTTATACACTGGCATAAATACAGAAGATCTGAATCCGGTTGTCAGGTTATACTCAGGCGAGGAGTGGTGAGTAACATGCACAGCCCAGAAAAATCTTACCCTATGGTCTACAAAATGTTCCACCCAAAACAAAAAGTCTTCGCCTACCAGAAGCAATAGCCAGTAAGCAATAGGGTTGAAATGGTTGACTAATCGGAATTGATAGAAATAGTTGAGTAATGCATAGCCAATAAAGAGACGCATTAAAAAATCAACCCCTGAATTTAAGAGGTTGAGATAAATGTTGATCACAACCTCTTTCCAGCTATAAACCTTTCTATGGGTAAAATTGCTAAATAAAATTTCGAAGGGAATAATTATCGCATAGATAGGTATTGAAAACAGTAATAAAATCTGCTCACGTAGATTCATGTCCTTATCGGGTATTAATTATTCTTTCTACACTCGGGAAGACATTATCGCATTTATATGGTCATAATATCCTTTTCCTTATCCTTACAATGCTGGTCAACTAGTGCAATAAACTTATCAGTAATAGCTTGAATTTGCCCTTCAGCGTTTTTAGCTATATCCTCACTAAGCCCGTCTTTTTGCATCTTCTTTACTTCTTCAATATTCTCACGCCTTATACTTCTAATAGCAATCTTGGCTTGTTCGCCTTCACCATATGCTTTTTTGGCAAACTCCCTGCGGCGTTCTTCAGTAAGTGGTGGTAAAAACAAACGGATAAGATTTCCATCGTTTTGTGGATTCAAACCTATATTAGATGCAATAATTGCCCTTTCAATTACAGCAATCATTTTCTTTTCCCATGGTTGAATGGCAATAGTTCGTGCATCAGGAATATTTACATTAGCTACTTGTTGCAATGGGGTAGGGGTTCCATAATAATCAACAAATATGCCATCTACAATAGATACAGTGGCTTTACCTGCACGTATCTTCAATAATTCACTCTCAAGGTGGGCAATGGCTTTCTTCATTTGCACATTTACCTCGTCAATTACCATGTCTAATTCCTCATTCATAACAATTGTGTTTTTTCTGGAACGCAAATGTAAGGAACATTGATTAAATTTTGTCTGCCATATAGCGAAGGTATTTTTCTTTTATGCAAAGTGGGCCATCTTTGAATACTGAAGAAAACTAAAATTCATCAGTTATTCAAAAACAAAAACCCCTTGCAATCCCAGACTGCAAGGGGCTAAATATATTGGGGGGAAATTAATTATTCTGCGAACCCGCTGCTATCCATTTACGGAACTGGGTAATCTTACAGTCTGAAAGCATACTACCACCAAGCGGCATTGCATGATATCCTGATGTGTGCATTATATCACCCATCAATTTTCCATTCTGGGCCTGCACCAACACACCATTATAATTATCCAATACTATACCTCCGCCAGAACTTGATGCAGCAGATGATGCATGGCAAGAATTACAATAGTTGTTCAGAATAGGAACTAAAGCAGCCTTGTAGGTGAATTTTGTAGTATCGCAATTAACTACACAATTTGTATCATTATGAGCACCATTGTTAATCCAGCGTTTTAAGAAAGTAAGTTGTGTGCTATCTAGCCTTGGAGCAGGTGATGGTGGCATTTTAAAACTTATACAAGCAGTATAAAGCTTACTTGTTGATGCACTTCCTTTAACTACGCCTTTTGCAATAATTAATGAATAGGAAGTAAGGTTATAACCCGATTTTTTAGTAATAGCATCATGGCAACCACTTTTTGCACATGCGGTTTGCATTATTGGCAATATGTCCCTTTGAAAACAAACAGATGTATCCAATACCTCCTTAATTGTATCTGTTGTGCTTGTGGTGTCAGTGATGTGGTGTGTGCTTGTATCAATTGGGGTCACCAATGGTTTGATAATTTGCGAATTGTGCGAACATGCATAGAATCCTATAAGTAGAATAGTAGTGAACGCAATAAGTAAATTTTTATGCATAAATGTTTGTTTAGGAGTAATTATTTGAGCTTATCTGATTGCAAAAGTAATTGTATTTAAAAATTGCAAAATTGTCATTAGGTTAAGTTTGTGTAAACAACCTATAAGGTTTAATTCAAAACTCATAGGTTGTTTTTTTAGTAGCCTCTGCCTTTAGGTTGGGGAATATGATTTAACTCAATGTGGCTTTAGCCAAAATC
>CAIWHI010000903.1 GCA_903912435.1 uncultured Bacteroidota bacterium
AATTTTGGCTAAAGCCAATTAATATAACTTATTTTTCCCCGGCCTAAAGACCGGGGCTACTATTGCGAGGTGGAACAAGTGCATTAATTTGAACCAGTGATTTACAACCTAACCCTTATTACCAGGTGGTTTTTGAATATTGAATTCGACTACCACGTTTATTTTAGCTTTTGACTTTTTAATTTGAAAGTTTTGAATTTATAAGTTTTTGCCCACGAATGGCTTTTGACTTTTTAATTTTGAATTCTTAATTTGAAAGTTTTTAATTTTGACTTTTTAATTTGAAAAAAATTGTCCCAGAAAAAGATAACCAAGCATATTGCGATTGCCGGCAACATAGGTTCGGGTAAGACAACATTGACTACATTGTTGGCGAAGCATTATAAATGGACTCCGCATTACGAGGACATTGAACATAATCCCTACCTGGTAGATTTTTATGAAGATATGCCCCGTTGGGCCTTCAACCTGCAGGTATATTTCCTCAATACCCGTATCAAGCACCTGATAGATATTCGTGGTGGGATGGATACGGTTATCCAGGACAGGACTATCTATGAGGATGCCTACATCTTTGCGCCCAACCTGTTTGACATGGGCCTGATGACCAAGCGCGATTTTGAGAATTACACCTCATTTTTCGAGAATCTAAAAACCTTGATCCAGCCGCCCGATTTGCTGATTTACTTGAAGGCTTCTGTTCCGGCTTTGGTTGACCAGATTCAAAAGCGTGGCCGTGAATATGAAGAAAACCTAAGGCTCGATTACCTGAAAAGGCTAAACGGTTTCTACAATAAATGGATTGATAAATATAAGGATGGCCCAATCCTGATTATTGATGTAGACAATTGCAACTTCGCCGATAAGGAGGAAGACCTAGCCGATGTGGTAAGGAAGATTGAGACCCAGTTGCATGGGTTGTTTTAATGGGATGATTTTTCTATAATATTTTTAGCTAGCTCTGTTTTTTACCGGGCTAGTTTTGTTTTTTGGGGCTAGCTAGATTGGCCCGTAACGTCCCTCGGTCTGACCGCGGAAAGCGGTGCTGACCGAGGGACTGCATCTAAATTCACCTTAGTTTTAGGATTGATAATTTCGATTTGGCCCGGGCTTTTGAACTTTGAATTTAGGTCACAAACCGGCTTATTTGGTAGACATAGGAATATGTGTGGGGTGAAACAGAGTGTAGAACGGACTAGTGATATGAATTAATACTGGTGTTGACTTGAAAGACATGATTCCGCATAACTAATGATTTCTTTATTTTCAAGCTCATCTAGCTTTTCCTTGATGGGTTGATAATTTGTGTCAGCTAAAATTTCCATTGCGAAATAGCCTTTATTTAGTCGCTCAGATACACATCCAAACTCCTTGAAAATGTCACGGATAGAATTTATTTCTGTAAATTCATCCATAATGACTACATGTATTGTGGAGTTCCCAGAGTTTTCAACGATTTGGCGATATGTAAGCATTCCCTCCTTGGCATCATATTCGGCAAAAACTATATCATCTGAAGCTAAATAGGGAGCATAAAATGGAATGTTATCAAGCTTATATAATCCTTTATCCTCGTTTATAATATTTGCCCACATGGTCTCAACCGTCCATTCTTCCAAAATATCACTGTAAAAACGGAATAAAATCTTCACTTTGCCTTCTTTCATTCATAAAAATAAATAATTAGTCGCAAATGTTCAAAAAAACAAATCCTATTCTCTCTACATCAATTACCACTACCAGCAAGTTACCCTTACAATTGTTTGGGTTGGGGTATAATGTTGGGCAGGGAGAAGTTGAAGTCGTTCGGAGAACAGGGTTTTATTGTAATGTCCTGATGTCCCTGAGGAACATAGAGGAACAACATCATTTTCGTTAGAACACTGCATTATTTTTTTGCTTCAATTATCTACGGTTGGTTTGGGAAAAGTATTTTTCAGCATCTTTGTAACTTTTAGCCACCTTGCAGCGATAGAATATTATACAAAAGCTTTTTCATGAACTTAAAACTCTATTTTTTATTTATTCTGATGGCTTTTTTGCCTTATTTGTCGGAGGCGGGGGTGCTAAAGGGTGTGGTGACCGACCAAAAAGGCATTACCCTACCCTATGCTACCATCTTTATTGAGGGTACTACCTATGGGGTTACCTCTAATGGCAATGGCGACTACGAAATCACTATAAGCCCCGGCCTGCATAAGGTTACCTGCCAGTATATGGGGTTCAAGCCTAGTTCGTTTAATGTGGACTTTAAAGGGAATGAAACTATAGTGCACAAATTTGTACTGGATGAGGAAAGCCTAAAGATTAATGAGGTGGTAGTAAGGGCCGGTGCCGAAGACCCTGCCTATGCTATCATTCGTAATGCCATCAAAAAAAGGCAATTCCACCTGGACCAGGTGCATTCTTTCCAAACTGAAATATACCTGAAAGGCGTGGCCCGCAGCCGTAAAATGCCTACAAAGGTGATGGGGCAGAAGGTGAATGCTAATGAAATGGGGGTGGATAGTAATGGTAAGGGGGTACTCTACCTAACCGAGGAAGAGGCTACCTATTATAGTGATGGTAAACACCATAAAACCATCATCCATTCAGTGCATGAGAGTGGCAATAACAATGGCCTTGGATTTTCACAGATGCCCGAGGTAATTACTTTTTACGATAATAATGTAGATGTACTGGGGCCTACCTCGCGCGGGTTTATATCGCCAATCAGCAATAATGCAATGCTTTATTATAGGTACAAATACCTGGGGCAGTTTCAGGAAAATGGGTATACCGTAAATAAAATACAGGTTATCAGCCGCAGGGCTTTTGAGCCTTGCTTTGACGGCGAAATCTATATTGTAGATGATGATTGGGCCATTCATAGCCTTCAACTCACCCTCACCAAGCAAACAGGCTTAGACATGTTTGATACACTGAAAGTGAAACAGCTTTTTTTACCCCAGGATAAGGACCAATGGGTGATTAAAAGCCAGGTATCTTATTTTACCATTAATATTTTCGGGTTTGATATTACAGCCAATTTCGTAACGGTTTATAATGGGCAAAAGGTGAACCAGGAAATACCTGATACCATATTTGGTAGTAAAATCAGCAGTATTTACGATAAAAAGGCTAATAAAAAGGACACTTCTTACTTTACCGATACACGGCCTATTCCGCTTGAGACAGATGAAAAGAAAGATTTTGTAGTGAAGGATTCTTTGTACCAAAAATTTAATAGCCCTCAATACCGCGACTCTATGAGGCGCAAAGGCAATAAATTCAAGCCATTTAGTTTGTTGCTGGGCGGGTGGTATTATAGAAGTAAGGAAAACATAAACACTTATTCAACTAATTCGCTGCTCCTGGGTTTAGGCAGCGACAATGTGGTTAATTACAATATTGCTGAGGGATTTAATGTGGCACCAAAACTCACCTGGCAAAATAGGATAGATACCGGCAAATACCTGCATGGGGCTGTGGCCGCCAGGTATGGTTTTGCCAATACCCATTTTGATGGTATAGCGAGGTTGTATTATACGGTTCAGGACAGAGCATTTTTGAACCGCACCTGGGCATTTGGTGGTGAGGCAGGCAAATATGTTTTCCAATATAATGGTGAAAACCCGGTTTTGCCTTGGTTTAATACTTACTCTGCCCTGTTTTTCAGGCAAAACGACCTGAAATTGTATGAACGATGGGATGCAGCCTTATTTGTAAGGCGCAACTATGGCACAGGGCTAAACTGGTTTGTGAAGGCATCGTACCAGCAACGCCTGCCTATGCAAAACAGTACTGACTATGCTGTAT
Organism: uncultured Bacteroidota bacterium; assembly: GCA_903912435.1. Classification (GTDB taxonomy): domain Bacteria; phylum Bacteroidota; class Bacteroidia; order Chitinophagales; family Chitinophagaceae; genus Nemorincola. The sequence continues at coordinate 3,799 of CAIWHI010000903.1, forward strand.
TAAATGGTGACAGGAACGGATATACACCCAATAACCCTGTGAACCTGCTGGCCCAAACCAATATACGGGGCAAGCATGATGCAGCCCTGCTGCATGCATCTATATCTTACAAACCAGGATTTACCTATACCCAATACCCCGACTATAAGGTAGCCAATGGTAGCGACTACCCAAGGTTCACCCTTACCTACGATAAGGGCATACCCAATATTGCCAATAGTGTGGTAGATTATGACAAGTGGAGATTCAATATACAGGATGAGGTGAAACTGAAATTGCTGGGTAGCCTTAAGTATAATTTGGTAGCTGGTGGTTTCCTTAATAGCAACTATCTTTCCTCGCCCGACCTGATGCACCTATATGGCAACAGGGGTATAGGCTGGTATGCTCCCTACCTCACAAGTTTCCAGTTTGCCCAGTACTACGACTTTAGCAATAAGGAGCCTTTTTATACCGAAGCCCATCTGGAATACCACCTAAAAGGCTTGCTTACCAATAAGATACCCCTGCTGAAACAGGCACAGTGGTACCTGCTGGTGGGCTGCAATACTTTTTATGCATCCAGTTCTTTCTACTATACCGAGGCATTTGTGGGGATTGACAATATAGGTTATAAAATAATCCGTGGCCTTAGGGTTGACTATGTGCAGTCGTGGGATAGCAATATGGGGCGCAATGCTGGGTTTAGGTTTGGCTTGGCTATTCCGGGTGTAACCGTAGATAAGCCAAATGTGAGTGGTAGTGAATGGTAAAGAAGAGTTGTTTTTGAGGTTGATTAATTACTCAATTTTTTAATTAAATTTGTAGTTCTTAAGTTTTAGGGTTCTTTGTCTTGTTGTTTGGGTAATTTTTTGATTGGGGGGTAACCTATTATTTATTGTGTATGGCTGATTTGCTCCAAAGGCCTCACCCCGGCCCTCTCTCCCGCTCAAAAAGCGGGACAGGCGAGATAGAGGGTGTCGTAACCAAAAACTGTTGGTG
>CAIWHI010000904.1 GCA_903912435.1 uncultured Bacteroidota bacterium
CCCTTGATAACCTGGTTGAGCGGAAAGGCAGCTGGTTGGCCACGATTTACCGAGCTGTCAAAAACCTTGCTATCAATCAGGGTGCCATGGTAATGGCAGGTAACCTTACTTGTTGGGCCTGGTTTAGGGCCACTGCCTGCTACCAGAATTTCGTATTGCAAGCCACTTGGCAATTCAGTTACCCCTTCTTTTTGTTTATTGGCTGCCAAAAAATCCTGACCTGTTTTTAGATTATTGGCAGCTTTATCAGCATTCATTTTAAATAGTCTGTCAGCTATACTCATTTTAGTTTTTTTGGTAAAAATAAGGAACAGTATGAAATAAAGATATGGTTATTGGTTTCAAGAACTTTTTTGGAAATTGCCAACTTGAAAAATTGAGCCGTTGTTGGGAATGTATCCTACAAACATATAGGTAAGGCTTTTCGGCAGGCATTAATCTCTAATAATTACACCGTTTTTGCAACCTTGCTTCCTTGCTTCGTTAATCAATTCGTCAATTTCTGATGCAGATAAGTTGTGCGGTACTATCGAGGCATCAAGTTCACGGGCCAAGGTGGATAGTCTTTCCTTATTGAGTTGAATCCAAAGTAACTTTTGTTCAGACTCCGTCATCTTATTAATATCATCGACCAACAAAGCAAAAGTTGATGGGCCATGGTTATTCTGTAATGATTTGGCTGCATTCATAATATTGCTTTATACAAATTTACAGGATATTTATTGAAAACGCCAAAAGACAAAACCAAGTATACAATGTCTAAATGTATCCAAAAACCAAATCGTTAATGAGCTATTTTATTAACCCACAATCAATAAAGCAGTTGCCCTTCAAAAAATAATATCCCTAATTCTAGCGATTTGTTAAATCTGGCACGGAATTTTCTGTAATTTTTATAAAACCTAATTATGATAACTGATAACCACTATCTGGTAGCAGAGCAACTGGAAGGACTGGAAAAAGACATCAACCAGAGCATCCTTACTGATACTATCGAAGATGCCGAAGATTTTTTTGTAGATGCCAAAGAACGATTGCTGGATGTAAATAACTGGAAAAGATACGGCGGTGCAGGCATGCCGGAATTTTCCATACTCGACCATCATGGCAACCCAATAAGCCGACGTGCCCACAAGGGTGACTATATTAAGGTAATCCCCTTAAATAATCCTGATTTTGATGCTCATACACCTGTTTGGGTTGCGATAGAAGCCATTGAATATGACGACTACCCCGATCTTAGTGCCGAATCCTTTGCTATCAGAGTTAGGCAATCTATGCAACCGGTTAATAATGGCAACAATTTGCAGGATATCCATGCCAACCAAACTGCAACGAGCACCTTAGTTATTGAACGAACAGGAAAAAAACTGGCAGCCAATTACCATAGCCGTAATGATATGGCCGAAATGGCAGTGGGATTGTATGTAGATGAACAATCAATAAAACCCAATACCAGCACATGGATGGGCATATCAGATGTACAGTGTACCAATTTATTGAAGGGGTTTATCAGGTAAACTAAATATAGTATCACCAAGATGCAAAATGGTGAAATAATGAGTAAGTTGCATAATTCCCTAATGAATACGAAAAAAGACTCCATAGGAGTCAAAGCTTTGTAGCAAACAATTTCAGAAAGGCGTTAACACCGATTTATCGGTGTAACTCATTATTGAATCCACTTAAGGATTCTTAGGCATATAAAAACCTTCACTTACACCAATAAAAAAAGAAGGACACATATAAATGCATCCTTCAATGAATGATTTGGATAAGATATTATTTCCTTGCTGTAGCGTGGATTTGTTTCTTTTCCTTGATACGTGCAGATTTACCTGAACGCTCACGGAGATAGAACAACTTAGCACGACGTACACGTCCGGCTTTGTGTAATACTATAGATTCGATATTTGGCGAATAGAGTGGGAACAATCGTTCTACACCTATTCCGTCAGATATTTTACGAACTGTAAAAGTAGCGGTATATCCACGTCCCTGGCGCTTTAAAACGTCGCCCTTGAACGACTGGATACGCTCTTTGTTACCTTCCACAATTTTATAGTTAACCGTGATGTTATCGCCGGCCTTAAATTTAGGGTATTCCTTTTTTCCTGTAAGCTGCTCGTGAACAAAAGCTACTGCATCCATTGTTATAAATTTTTCGGACTGCAAAGGTAATGGAAAAATTATGTTTTACACAAAAAAAATATCTTTTATTCTGTGAGATTGCTAATTTTTCATGAAATATTGCCTAAAACAGCGCTTATAGTGCAAATTTAAACCATTTTCTCCGAAATTACTATACCCAATCTCCCTTATAACTTTGACCAGGGGATAGTAAATTATTTCTTTGACCTATTATCCCACCATTATTTAATAATAAAGGTGCCCTAAAATTACTCCCAAACAGGTTTAAAGCAATTTTTCCCTTATTTTTGTATCAATAAAATGTATTCTATAATGAAGAACCTGTATCTCGCTGTCTTGCTATTATTGGTGTCTACCTTTAGTTACGGTATAATTGGACCAATAACAGGCGGACCTGATGTATGTCTGCATACCATTATACATCTTAGCGATACTTCAGCAGGGGGAGTTTGGACCAGCTCTAATCCCGGTGTTGCCACTATTGGTTCTGCCACTGGTGATGTCACTGGATTGATTGTTGGCACTACTACTATTGTATACACTGTAGGTGTGAGCTCTACAAGCAAGGTAATTCGGGTTATTGGTCTTCCTACTATTTATAATGTTACCGGAGGTGGTAGTTATTGTTCAGGTGGCACAGGTGTGCATATTGGTTTGTCGGGTTCAGCCACAGGGGTTAGTTATTACTTATATAGGGGCACATCAGTTACCGGCCCGGTGGCTGGCACAGGTATTCCACTCGATTTCGGTCTGATGTCTATTGCAGGCACCTATACAGTTGTGGGCACCAGCGCATCCACCGGATGCTCTATAAGTATGGCCGACAGTGCTGTTGTTGCCATCATCCCTCCATTATTGCCTGTAGCCGGAATTACAATAACTCCTGGCGATTCAGTTTGTATTGGCACCTCATGTACCTACCATGCAACTGCCATTAACGGAGGGACATCACCTATATACCAATGGATAATAAATGGCGTGGCAGCCGGGGCTGGACCTACTTATACCTTTGTACCGGCAAATGGCGACCGGGTAAAAGTAAAACTTACCAGTAATGCTATGTGCGCAGCACCTACTGTTGTTTACGACTCATTAATTATGCATGTAATCTCCCGCCATGCACCCATTGCCACGCTTAGCGCCACACCCAATGACACCATTTGTCAGCATTTCCCTGTCACAGTATCTGTCACACCTACATATGGCGGCACCGCACCTACTTATAAATGGTTATTTAATAATAGTATAGTTGCCACTACTGGCACTTCCTATTCCTGCTATCCTGCCAATGGCGATTCTGTCACCTGCATTATTCATAGTAATTACAATTGTCTCCTGGTAGATTCATCAATAAGTATTCCATTAAAAATAACCGCCTTACCACCGGTATTCCCTACATTTTATATTGATGCCTATCCTGGCTACAATATTAAGCCTGGCCAGATATTGATGCTGAGTGCCGTTATTACATCAGCAGCTACTAATTTGAGCTACCAATGGTATGTGAACCGGGTAGCCATACCCACTGCCATACACGATACATTTATATATAATCACTTTGACTCTACAGGGATAGATTCTGTAAGTTGTGTAGTGACAAGTGAGGGGCTTTGCACCATAACCACTGCCAATTGGGCAATGATTACAGTAAGTGATGCATCGGTCAATCAGGTGAATATTTCTGATAATATCCTGCTATATCCTAACCCCAATAATGGCCAATTCAACCTTAAAGGCCCCATGGCTTATAACCATATTCAACTTGAAATTGCAGATATGCTGGGCCAGATTATTTACCGCCAGAATATAGACGTAAACAATAGCCACCTCGACCAGAATTTCATCATGCCCGATAATTTAACCAATGGGATTTACAGGCTCATTCTGCATACAGGTGATGGGAAATTCGCCACGTGGCCAATGGGATTAAGGAGATAATATTAGGAATAGCTAATACTTAAGGTCTTAAATATCATAACAAAGTATTTCTTTATAATTGTTACCTCATTTTAATTAAATGAGGTACATTTGAAAAAAAACATTTGTTATGAAAAGATTACTACTACTTGCATCCACCCTTTTACTATTTATTACCTCTCAGGCTCAAATAAGTATTACTGCTAGCGATATGCCAGTAGCAGGTGATACTTTAAGATACAGTAATGCTTCACCGGCAGGTTCAACCATAAACCTCAATGATACTGGCACTAATATTGCCTGGAATTTTGCACTTACATCCCTCAATCAGGGTATTGATAGTTACCTCACTGCTTCGCAGGTTAGTCTTTTATACACCTTCCTTATTGGGCCTACAGCAATTGGGTATAAAGTAGCTGATAGCTTCCCAGGTTTAGGAGCCTTATTACCTGTATCTATCAAGAGTTTATATACCTTTTTCGAAACCAAATCCGGCCCATCAAGGTATCAGGCACAGGCTTTCGCAGCTAATATTGCAGGCATTCCATCTCCATTCAACTATACTACTCCCGATGTTTGGTATTATTTTCCTTTAAATTATTCTAGGCAGGATAGCGGGCAATATTCCCTTACAATAAACATACCCTCAGTTGCCAGCCTGAAACAAGCCGGGTACCGCAAATCAAGGGTTGATGGCTGGGGCACTATTGTAACTCCCTACTATACTACACCTACCAATTGCATAAGGGTAAGACAGGAAAAACACGAAATTGACTCCATTAAATTTGGAACACTTGCATTTGGCGTTCCTGCCAATACAGTAGAATATAAATGGCTTGTAAATGGCGACCATTACCCTGCACTATGGGTAACCACAAACGTAACAGGTACTACCGAAACCATTTCACAAATCAGGTACCGCGATCATTACCGTGATACATCTACCCACGTTAATAATGCTACACCGAATGTAACCAAGGGAATTGCAGTTATAAATGCTTATCCTAATCCATCGGCAACTGGTATCTACACCCTTGAAATACCTGAAGGATGGAATAAATACAGTGTTGAAGTATTTGATATGCAATCTAAATTGGTTGCTAATTTTGTAGATACCAAAGAATTAAAATTAACAACCATCCCTGGCGGTGAATACCTGGTAAGGGTAATATCGGGCGAGCAAGTAGGGTATGTACATATAACTAAGTAATATTATTATAGGATATTTATCCACCGCCGGCAAGACCTTTAAGGTTTTGCCGGCGGTGGTGTTTTGGGGAAATGTATGAATATCCTTACAAATCAAGTGCCATAGTTCACTATTTGTTATTATCCACAATAGCCTTGTAAATTTCCTTTGCCTTTGGTGCTACTTTTGCCATGTCAATCCCTTTAGTATCAAAAGTTACTATTGAAGTGCCGAGTACAAATTGTATACGCACCAGGTTGCCATTAGAGGTGATATCCCCTGGACCAGTCATGATACAAGCGTTTTTACCTCCTTCAGTAAACTCCTTAATCGTTGTATATACACCTACAGCCTTCTTGCCGGCAGTAATGTTTTTCTTATTTTCATCAAAGCCCAGCTTTAGCATGTCAGCAGCAGTTTGTGCGCTATGCCAGTCATAGTATTCCAGCGTTGCCTCGGTCTTGAAGTCAGCGGCTTTGTGTACACACCTGATGCCTTTCATCATTGCCTCCCCTGCCTGTTTTACATTACAACCTAATGTCTTATTAATTTGGGCATCTGTGAGCAGGGCGCATGCATCTTTTTTTAGCTGTGCTTTTGCGCCAATACTGCCTACCGATAAAAGAATTGCTAGGATTGAAATGGTTTTTTTCATATGAATATGTATTTGTTTATCAGATTAGTTGAATACATGATTCAAATCTATCAATGTTAATCGGTATTTGCAAATTTCGTTTAACATGATTAGGGGAATTCTCTTTTGATTATATTAAAGCCTTGTCTTCTCTCAAATTAGGTTTTGATAATACCCGAAAAACTAGCCAAGCGTATGGATATTCATTGCAAAATTCCTAAATAGTTAAACACATACCCTACCTAAAACATTTACCGATAAATTCTCTTATTTTTGCAATGTTTATATGCTACCATACCGTTTTATACTATTAGCAACTATACTTCTGTTTTCATTAACAGGATGCGGTATATATAGCTTTTCGGGAGCCACTATTGAAGGCAAAACGATTAATATTCACCAGCTTGACAATAGGGCCAGGAATATTGTACCCAGTCTTAGTTCTAATCTTACCGAAAAAATACGAAGCCGTATCTTATCACAAACCGGTCTGAAACCCATTACCGGCGAAGACCCCGATTATGATATTACAGGCTCCATCACAACATACGACGTAACAGTTACCGGTGCACAAAGTGTGCAGGTGGCTACTAAAAACAGGCTTACCATTAGTGTTCAGATAACCTTTAAAAATAAACTGAACGAAAAGGCGAATTTTTCTCAAACCTTTACCCGCTTCTCCGACTTCGATGCATCGCAAGTAATACAAAATGTTGAAAATGCATTGATTGAAGATATTGGTGGCCAACTTGCTGATGATATTTTTAATAAA
>CAIWHI010000905.1 GCA_903912435.1 uncultured Bacteroidota bacterium
AAGGAGTTACGGTTATTGGAGTGCCGGCTTGATGAAGAAAGAAACGGAAAGCAAAATTCAATTTTTTGAATATGGAATTTGGACTCATGCCGGAAGATGTGATGGATATTAAAGCAGTATTAGCTGCTTTCCCAAAAGTAAAGCAAGTAGTGCTTTTTGGTTCAAGGGCAAAAGGCAACTACAAACCGGGGTCTGATATAGATTTTGTAATCTTAGGCGACGACATAACCATGAATGATATGTTTACCATAGGCAACTCCTTAGAAAATTTGGGCATGATTTATAGTTTCGACCTACAAAATATTGCACTAATAAAAAACAAGGATTTACTTGACCATATCAATCGTGTAGGCATAATATTTTATTCAAAGTAAAATATTATTTATTTCAGCTACTGGTGAATTTTTTGCCCTACCAAATGACTGAGTTCCTAGTTGCCCTTCATCCAATAAAATTCTACGAAGGTGTAGAAATTGCCGATGGGAATGTGCATAATAAACCAATTAGCACAAAACAACCTCAACCTCTCTGCCCGCGCCTACGACCGCATCCTAAATGTATCCCGCACCATAGCCGACCTTTGCGACAGCGAAGAAATAAGACCCGAACAATTTACAGAGGCTATACAGTATAGGTGTTTGGATAGAGAAGTATGGGTGGGTAGCGGAAGAAAAATGAAATAAGTTGTTGATTTATTTTAATTTTGCTTTCAAATCAGTGTGTAAAATGCAGCTAAATGTTCATTCTGCCATTAAAGAATTATTAAATCAGAAACTTGAAAAAATTGAGACTCACTTAGCCGATGCAGATGTTTTTTCGTATTGGGGCAATATAGTTGATGGTTTTGAAAATCATATAGTAGCTCTTATAGAAGAATTAGCTAATGAACCAAATAGAAAAAATAGATTAGTAGTTATTTTGACTACACCGGGAGGTAGCCCTATAGCTACAGAAAGATATGTGAATATTTTCCGTCACCATTATAATATAGTTGATTTTATTGTACCTGATTATGCTTACAGCGCGGGTACTATATTATGTATGAGTGGCGACAATATTTATATGGACTATTCCTCAGTATTAGGTCCTATTGATCCGCAAGTACAAAATAAAGAAGGTAGATGGGTTGCAGCTTTAGGCTATTTAGATAAAGTAAATGAAATGATAGAAAAATCCAGAAATGGCACATTAACCCAAGCTGAATTTTTATGGATAAAAGATTTAGATTTAGCAGAATTGAAGCAATATGAACAAGCAAGAGATTTGACAATTGATTTATTAAAAGATTGGTTAGTAAGATATAAATTTAAAAACTGGAATACGCATAATACAAATCAGGCTTTAAAAGGAAAGCCCGTAACTATTGACGAGAAAAGAGCAAGAGCGACAGAAATCGCTACAGAGTTGAATAACAGTAACCGGTGGAAATCTCATGGAAGGCCAATTAATATCTCTGTTCTTAATGAACTTAGACTTCAAATCGAAGATTTTACAAATGACACTCCCTTTAGAATATTAATAAGGGGGTATAGCGAATTACTTTCTGATTATGTTATGACAAATAATCTACCCATTTTCATTCACACAAGAAAATATATTTAATATGCAACAGCTAAGCGTTTTGACCGATTTTGAGACATTAATAAAAGAAGTTGAAGCTCAAAACAAGGATAATAAAACTTTTATTGATTTAAGTAAAGCTAATGATTTTTACAATGAATTGATAGCCAATGGCACCATAAAGAAACGTGGATATACTTTGCGCTGTATTGATGATTATCATTTATTAAATGTGAACTATAACAGGTAATAATGAATATCTAAATTTTCATTTGCAAATGTGTTTAATTTTGTTTTAAGATTACTGTATTATAATCCATGTAGCACAAAACCTCCCATTTACCGCCTCAACCTCTCTGCCCGTGCCTACGACCGCATCCTAAAAGTATCCCTCACCATAGCCGACCTTTGCGACAGTGAAGAGATACGACCCAAACATCTTGCAGAAGCTATACAGTACAGGAGTTTGGATAGAGAAGGATGGGCGGGGTGAGAAAATAGTGAATAAAAACGAATAAAAATGAATTATGAATCGTATAAAGGCTTAAAGGCGAATGAAGATTTAAGCATTGTTGATTTTATTAGTTTCGGACGAAATGGGGCAATCAATAAAAGAGTGGAATTTACCCCTACCGAAATGGATGATATCTATAACCTTGCGTTCGGTGACATAGACGAAAATAACAACATTAATGATTACGTAATTAGCAATAATGGCGACAGAAACAAAGTTTTAGCAACTGTCGCGGATATTGTAAAAGCTTATACCGAGAAATACCCAGCAAGGTGGGTGTTATTTGAAGGTAGTACTGAAGAAAGAACAAGATTATATAGGATTGCAATTTCCCTGAACTTAGATTACTTAGCCGAATCATTTGAAATAAAATGCATTGTTGGTGGAAATATCCTACAGTTTAAAAAAAGTATGGTAATTGATGCTTTTTTGATTAAACGAAAAAAGTCGTAATTTTGTTGTAATGAAAAGAGAGATTAAATATACAGGCCTTTTCTCCCAAAAGTTGGAAGTAATTACTATTAGCGAAGAATTAAATCAACTCAAAGGTAAAATATTAGCTCCTCGCAAATTAGAAGATGCTAATAAGATATTGCGTAAGTTAAACCATTCATCTCTAAGTAAATTAAAAAATCCCGATAGTTTGAAATAGGCATATTCAAGCCATGATTTTTAGGCTTGGCGTAATTTTTGCTGAACAAAAAGACTGAATTCCTATTTACCTGTGCGATGGCTTTGTGGCTTGCTCCCTGTCTGTAGAGCGATAGCGGAGCAGGCATAAAAGATTAG
>CAIWHI010000906.1 GCA_903912435.1 uncultured Bacteroidota bacterium
GTACGGCACCCTCTCCTCTGGAGTGTCTAATTTGTTGCACAAATGTTCTTTGAAAATGACGTGGCCAATCCCAAACATCTCAAAAATCCCTGTCAGAAACGCCCGGGTATGGCACCCTCTCCCTTGGAGAGGGCTGGGGTGAGGCCTCCAATTGGCAATCAAATTTTGCTTAAAAACCACACTTGTCAATGGCAGAGGGCTGGGGTGAGGACTCTGATTTGCTTTCGAAATTTTGCAGAACAAGTACCATAAAACCACACTTGTCAATGGCAGATGGACATCGCCAATGGAAGCGAATGGGCATCAAATTATAGGTAAAAAAATTACTCAAACATATGTTCAATGACTTTTTGGGGTATTTCAATATTTATATTTCGTATACAAATTTATTGACCCACCAATAAAAATGCTATTCCTTAGGAACTTTGATTAAATAAGAACCACCATAGGGCGATGTTATTTTTCTTTTATGCAAGGCGCAAAATCTGCAAATAGCGACCTATGTAAGGACTTTTGCAATGCAGCAGAAATGGAAAAGAACAAGCCAAATGGTGGCTCTTATTTAATCATCGTTCCTTACCTTTATCTCATGAAGACAAAGCAGGAAATAGTAGAAAACTGGTTGCCACGGTACACAGGTCAGCAACTATCAGATTTTGGTGAGTACATCCTCCTTTGCAATTTTGATAATTATGTCAACATGTTTGCGGCCATGCATAATGTGCCCATAGTAGGCCAGGACAAACCCATGCAATGCGCCACTGCCGGTGAAATCACTATCATCAACTTTGGTATGGGTAGCCCCACTGCCGCTACCATGATGGATCTCCTGTCGGCCATTAGCCCCAAGGCCGTACTCTTCCTGGGCAAGTGTGGCGGGCTAAAAAAGAAAAACAATGTAGGCGACCTCATACTACCTATAGCCGCAATAAGAGGTGAAGGAACCAGCAACGATTATTTCCCGCCCGAAGTGCCTGCACTACCCGCATTCGCCCTGCAAAAAGCAATCTCAACTGCCATTCGCGAATTCTCCCACGATTATTGGACAGGTACTGTATACACCACCAACCGCCGGGTATGGGAGCACGACGAAGTATTTAAAGACTACCTGCGCAAGGTCAGGGCAATGGCCATAGATATGGAAACAGCCACCATCTTCATAACCGGCTTTGCCAATAAAATACCCACGGGTGCCCTCCTACTTGTTTCAGACCAGCCTATGGTGCCTGAGGGGATAAAAACCGCTAGTAGCGATACTGCAGTCACCAATGCCTATGCCGAAACCCACCTGAAAATCGGTATCAAGTCGCTGGAGCAACTGATTAATAAAGGCCTCACAGTAAAACACCTTCAATTCTAATAAAAACCACCAACCATGAACCTAAATCAGGTAACCCTGTCCAGCCTTGATGTGGAAGTCTCAATAGCCTTCTACCAAAAAATGGGTATGCTGCTTATAGTAAGGTCATTACCCCATTATGCCCGTTTCTTATGCCCCAATGGTGATGCCACCTTTTCTGTGCACATGGTAAATGAATTACCACATGGCAACACCGCCTGGATATACTTTGAATGCGATGACCTTGATACCACAATACAACAATTATTAGCCAAAGGCATCACCATTGATGAGCAACCTGAAGACAAACCATGGTTTTGGCGTGAAGCCCGCCTAAAAGACTCCGATAACAACCAAATAATACTTTACACCGCCGGACCTAACCGCAAAGACCCACCCTGGAAGGTGAAGTGATAATGTACCATCTTTTAGTTCGGCATTAGTCTTCAGACTACGTCGCGGAGGCCGCAATTCTCCCTAATTGCTAAGTATATTAAATAATATCATCAGAAGACATGCGATTAAAACATATTTATGCGCCCCAAAAAAATCTTTTCAAAAACTTGTAACCACTTTATCTACTGGCGCGTCTTAAATACAGACAATATTTGAAACGCATTTTTAAAACTTCTAAATTTACAATTATGTTCGAAGAATTAATCCCAATGGTAGTATGCACAGGCATGTTTGCCATGATATTCGGTATAGCCTATTTACGCAACCGCGAGAATATGGCATTGATAGAAAGGGGCATGAACCCCCGCACCAAGGATACAAGGCCACGTCCTTTTTTGAACCTGAAATGGGGCTTGCTAATGATAGGCTCGGGTGTAGGTTTATTACTCGCTTATATTATCGACTCTATGATATTGGGCGCCCATGTGGTTATTACCCATGCCAGTATCCACTCATCAGACAGTGATAGCCCTGCAATCTATTTCGCACTTATAGGTATAGGTGGCGGTCTTGGTCTGTTCTACTCTTACAAAATAGAAAAGAAAGAGTGGCTGGACAAAAAGAGAGATGAGCAATAACCACTGGTGAGCCTGCCATTCATACTATTATGGCAGGCTCACAAAAAAGTATAAATAAATCAATTACATTTCTAAAAATCATTTTATGAATAGGTTTCTCTTATCAATAGCTTGTGTGTTTGCCCTAATGTTTTTATGCTCATCGTGCGGCCACCGTAGGGGGGTAATAATAGGGGCAGGAAATAAAGTCACCAAAAATCCACCTGTAGCCACGTTCAATACCATCGACATATCGGTACCCATAAAGGCCATCATTACAATTAAAGACAGTGCAAATCCATCAGTGCAGTTGGAAGGCTATGAAAACCTGCTGGAGCATATTTTGGTAAAAGTGGAAGGCAGTAAGCTAGTCCTTTATTCCGACCGCCACTGGAACATCAGTTTTGGTGATGAGGATGTAATAATAGCCAGGATTACAATACCAAAAATAAATGCCCTTAACATGAAGGGTTCCCCCGATGCCGAAATACATGGTGCACTGGTAACCGATAATTTCGAGCTGGATATATCAGGTTCCAGCGATGTAATAATCGATAGCATGGTTGCCAACGAATTTACAGCATCCATCTCAGGCAATGGCGATGTAAAAGTAAAGGGTGGAACTGCAAAACATGCCAGCTACGAGATAAGCGGCAGCGGAGATATAAGTGCCTATCCCCTCAAGGCCGACGAAACCACAGCCCGTATATCAGGCAGCGGTGATGCCGAGGTGACCGCCCTACAAAAACTAACTACAAGAATAAGTGGCAGTGGTGATATTAGATACCGTGGCCATCCCTCCATATCCCAACATGTTTCCGGAAGTGGCAGCGTGACAGATGATAACTAGAGTAGAAAGTAGAAAGTAGAAAGATAATTTTTAATGTATAGTACTTAGTCAGATTTTGGAAATGGTTTTGGTGTTAAATCTCCTATCACCTGAAAAGAAGTACAGAGTTTGTTTGTTGTTAAATAAAGTGGCTGCCTCATCTGGGGCAGCCATAATTTTTTTGAGGTTAGCCTACTTGTTTTATAAGGATCTAAAATCCGTAGGTCATGACAATGTCCAAGTACTTCTGATTTTTTATAGTGAAAGGATTTGGTAAAAAGGGACTTTTGAATTTTGAATTTTTACTTTTGAATTTGAAATGTTTTAAATTCCAACCTTAAACATTGTTATTTATTTACATTTAAATTTTTTCCCCAAAAGGACTTTTTAACTTTTAACTTTTGAATTTTGACTTTACTAAATGTTAATATCCTCCATAAATATGTGCTTATGTTTTAGCCCATAAAGCACCATACTGGTTTTATTGGTCACATTAAACTGCTTGAAGAGATGATCACGGTAACCATCCACAGTCCGAACACTCACTTCCATTTTTTCAGCTATTTCGTGGTAGGTGAGGTTGGTGCAACACAATTTCAGGAATTGGAGGTGCCTTTTAGATATGCCATAACTCACTATGGTATTAGCAGCAGCAGTGAAAATTTCATCAGAGTATAGGTATTGCTTAAAAAAGATATTATCCAGGTCGGTTTTAAACTTTTCGGGAGTTTCGCTTTTTAGTAATAATCCATCCGGTATATTTCTGTAGGTATTAAATACCTCCCAGTCGAAATGGGTAAGCAGTAGAGCAATCTTGATACCCGGCCATTCAGACCTCAGAATATGTATCAGCCTCATGTTTTTCAGCTTGCCAAGGCTAGCATCAATTATGCAAAGGGAAGGTCTTTTATTAGCGTGGCGCAGACTTTGTAACAAATTGTCATTTTCAGTATCAGCAGCTATCAGTTTATATCCGGGCAAAGACTCTAAGGAATAACTAATATCATCCTTCCAAAATTGATTACAGCAAATTAAGGCAACATTGATTACAGGCAGTGACTGCATAAATTATTATTAAATGGTGATTATATATCTTTCAGTTCGGTTATTCTTTGGGTATTCATTGTTCCTAATACAATAAAATAATACCTGAATGTAATTCAGGCAAATCCTATAGAAATCCATAGTAATAAAAGAAGGATAACGGGGTATATTTACTTGTATGCTTATTTATAATAGTGCGTAAAATCATCCGGAAGATTCAGAATATCGGCTTGTTCTGGTAATCGCTCAGGATCAAATAAAAAGCATCCCCAAATATCTGATAATGTATCCACACGTACAATAGTATAATTGTTATTTTTTCTGATAAACTTATAGGTTTTTCACAATTGGAGGAAGGGGAAATAAATATCGTACTTATTTATTACTGATTTTATAAATAAAAACGGCCTCAAATGATTGAAGCCGTTCTTATTTTCTTATACCAAATATTTGTTATTAAGCCAATGGGGCTTCTTCTTTCTTCTCCTCAGGATGCACAATAGTGAAAACTATTTTCGCATCGGTTTCATTGTAATCGGCTACTACACTATCACCCGATTTTATCCTGTGGTTCAGGATTTCCTCAGCCAGTGGGTCTTCCAGGTATTTCTGAATAGCCCTATGTAATGGTCTTGCGCCAAACTGCGAGTCATATCCCTTCTCTGCAATAAATTTTTTAGCAGCCTCTGTAAGTGACATACTAAATCCAAGATTATTAAGGCGCTTCATCACATCCTTCATGATGATGTCGATAATCATATTGATGTGTTTCTCTTCAAGCGAATTGAAAATAATCACGTCATCAATACGGTTCAGGAACTCAGGTGAGAAGGTACGCTTCAACGCTTTCTCTATCACACCCCTGTTGCTGTCTTCCTGGTTAATCACCTTTGCAGATGTAGCAAAACCAACGCCTGCACCAAAGTCTTTCAACTGACGGGCCCCGATATTAGAGGTCATAATGATTAGCGTATTCTTGAAGTCTACCTTGCGGCCCAGCCCATCAGTAAGCATACCATCATCAAGCACCTGCAAAAGGATATTGAATATATCCGGATGCGCCTTTTCAATCTCATCAAGCAATACTACAGAATAAGGTTTGCGACGTACCTTTTCAGTAAGCTGTCCACCTTCTTCATAACCCACATATCCCGGAGGGGCACCTATAAGCCTGCTTAGGGAGAATTTCTCCATATACTCACTCATGTCCACCCTTATTAAGGCATCATCACTATCAAACATGTAGCGGGCCAATGCACGTGCCAACTCTGTTTTACCTACACCTGTTGGACCAAGGAATATAAAGCTGCCTATTGGTTTGCGTGGGTCTTTCAGTCCCACCCTGTTACGCTGTATAGCCTTTACGATGCGATTGATAGCCTCATCTTGCCCTACCACATTAGCCCTTAGGTCATCATCCATGCGTCTTAGCTTAGCACTTTCAGCCTCTACCATCCTCATTACCGGTATACCTGTCATCATACTCACCACTTCAGCTATCGACTCTTCAGTAATAGGGTAACGCTTGTGTTTCGACTCTTCTTCCCACTCTGCCTTAGCACGGTCCAGTTCTTCACCCAGCCTTTTCTCACGGTCGCGCAATGCAGCGGCTTCTTCAAAACGTTGGCTCTTTACTACCTTATTCTTTTCCTGCTTTATTTCTTCTATTTTCTTTTCCAGGTCCAGGATGTTCTGTGGAACATTGATGTTTTTCAGGTGCACACGTGCGCCTGCTTCATCAAGTACGTCAATGGCCTTGTCGGGCAACAGACGGTCAGTCATATACCTGTCGCTCAATTTCACGCAAGCTTCAATAGCTTCCTGGTCATAGAGCACATTATGGAAGTCCTCGTATTTAGAGCGGATATTGTTCAATATGGTAATTGTCTCTTCCACACTTGGTGGCTCAATCAATACCTTTTGGAAACGACGGTCAAGGGCACCATCCTTCTCAATATACATACGGTATTCATCAAGGGTAGATGCACCTATGCACTGCAGGTCGCCACGGGCTAGCGCAGGTTTAAAGATATTAGAAGCATCCAGCGAACCCGATGCACCACCGGCACCCACTATTGTATGAATTTCATCTATGAAAAGAATTACATCGCGGTTTTTTTCAAGCTCATTCATAATAGCTTTCATGCGCTCTTCAAACTGTCCGCGGTATTTAGTACCTGCAACCAGGGCTGCAAGGTCAAGGCTGATAACACGTTTGTCGAACAAAACCCTGCTTACCTTACGTTGAACAATCCTTAAAGCAAGACCCTCTACAATCGCAGTTTTACCTACACCTGGCTCACCTATCAATATCGGGTTGTTCTTCTTACGGCGGGATAATATTTGCGATACACGCTCTATCTCCTCATCCCTACCCACAATCGGGTCAAGGCTGCCCAGCTCGGCAAACTTAGTAATATCCCTGCCGAAATTGTCCAGCACCGGGGTCTTAGATTTGGTATTGCCACCTGGCGTAGCTGGTTTGCGCTGTTGTTGAAATTGGCGACGCTCTTCATCGTCTTCAAATTCTTCTGAACCAGGGTCGCTATAATCTCCTGTTGGTCCTCCTCCTTGCAAAATGCTTAGTTCGTTCTTGAATCGTTCGTAGTCCACGCTGTGATGATTTAAAATTTGTGTAGCCACATTTTCCTTGTTCTTCAGTATAGAAAGCATCAGGTGCTCGGTTTCTACAGTTCCACTTTTCAGCGCCTTAGCCTCAAGTACTGTAATGCGGATTACCTTTTCTGCCTGCTTAGTAAGTGGTAGGCTATTAATATTAGCCAGTGGTTTGTTGTTTTTGTCCTTAATTGCTAGTTCAAGCTCCTTGCGCAATTCATACAGGTCAATTTGCATTGTTTGCAATACCCGTAGAGCCAGTCCTTCGCCTTCGCGGATGAGGCCCAGCAATAAATGCTCGGTGCCTATAAAATCATTACCCAGCCTTAAAGCTTCCTCGCGGCTGTAGGAAATGATTTCTTTTACTTTTGGCGAGAAATTAGAATCCATGTATTAGTCCTGTTTTTTAAATAAAGTTACTGATTTCAAAAGTATTGCAATATTGGCATTTATTATTCACGTATTAGTAAATTATACTTCTTGGCCAAATATTTCGACTAATAAATTTACGAAGAAAAGTGTTGGGAAGATGTCTTATTTTTAATTTTTATTCACAAACACTGCATAACCATCCAAAACGCTGATTTATGGATTTCAAAATTGATACCAAAGATAATTTTTCAGTAATTACACCCATCGATACCCCTATAAGTGCTATTATGGCAGAGAGCCTAAGTGCTAAATGCGCTGAAATGAGGCAAAGCGGCAGTGGTAATCTAATTATTGACCTGCAAAACTGCACAGGCGCCGATAAAGAGGCCGTGCCTATATGGGTAGAAATGCACGAAGAGAGCTATAGCAACGAGCTTTCTCTTGTTTTTACGGGTGTAAATAGCAAAATGATAGCCATACTTAAGGAAGACGAAGCCGATTTACTCATCAATATTACCCCCACCATGATAGAAGCAATAGACATTGTAAGCATGGACAGGCTTCAATGGGACCTGCTGAGGGAAGAGTAATGGGCGGTTTGGGCTGCCCTAAAAGGGAATATTATTTTACATTTCGGGTAGGATTTGGGCTATTTTTTGTGGCCTAAATAAATTGTTTTTTCAGTAATTTTGTTACAATAAAACCTAGTGTTATGACTTTATCCAAAACCAAATTGATTAAAGTAGACAGGAAATTTTCAATTACCAGAGAAGCTGCTGAAAAAGCTGTGATGGATACCTACGCAGAATTGGGCATAATCCTTCCCGAAAAGAAAAAGAAAAGCCGGCCATCTAAGCCAAAGACTGAAAATATTTAATCAAGATGGTTAAAGATTTTAGTAATTCTGTTTTTATCAATTGTCCCTTTGATGAGGACTTTAAGGAATTGTTGCATGCTATAATTTATACTGTTTATAAATGTGGTTTTGCCCCAAGAAGTGCAATGGAAGAAAATAATGCCCTAAATAATAGATTGTCAAAAATTGAGTCAATTATTGAGCAATGTAGATTTGGAATTCATGATTTGTCAAGAACAGAAATTAACAAAAGTTCATTACCAAGGTTTAATATGCCCTTTGAGCTAGGCATATTTTTTGGAGCCAAGAAATTTGGTGATGCGCAACAAAAGACTAAGGTTGCTTTGGTTTTGGAAAAACAAAAGTATTTATACCAACAATATATTTCCGACTTGAATGGCA
>CAIWHI010000907.1 GCA_903912435.1 uncultured Bacteroidota bacterium
GATACGGCACCCTCTCCCTTGGAGAGGGCTGGGGTGAGGCCTCCGATTGGCTATCTAAATTTTGCAGCAAGTACCCAAAAAACAATACTTGTCAATGGCCTAGGGCCGGGGTGAGGCCTCAATGCAGTCAATCCATTTTTTTACTAACGCGCTCCAAAACCCAAACTTGTCAATGGCAGTGATTGCCTTGTGCAAGAGCCGAAGGGGGCAGGGGGATGTCAACAACTTAAGGATTTTCATGGGTTACACCTTTTGCCGTTTCACATTGCCCACATTGAGCATTGTCATTAAGTTAATCAATTTGAGTTAAAACAAATATACTTTATTGAAAACCGATTTGATGGCGCCCGCCGCGGCGGGCTTGATATATCAGCCCAGGGCATCGCCCTGGGTAGCAATGATGGCCAGTTATGTAAGCCCTGAAAGGGTGACATAACACTGGTTTAGGTCGCAAAAGAAGGATAAAATAAATTTGAAAATCCAAATAATCCTTAACTTAATGACTTTGCCCAAAGGGGTTCAATGTGGAAAGGAAAATGGATTAACTCGCGTAAAATACGAATACCAAAACTACCATATGGATATTAGAACCAACTTATTCAATCACCACCTACTTCCCTACCGCCTGCATATATATCAATGCAACATTAAAATACACTTGTGTGGTCTTCTGCGTTTCGGCTTCTATTTGGTCAATAATCTCAGCCATTTTACCGGCACACATACCCATAGAGTGATTATCAGTAGGCTTATTACCCAGATAGGTGATGAAATTATATTCCTCCTTAGCCCATAAAGAAATATAAGGCCTTTGGCAGGTGCCATTACCCGAATACAACACCCCACTAAAAAACAGCTTCACCCTGTTCAGGTATTTATTGGCCTTTACCGTATCGTTTTTCTTACGGTAATAATACATCAATTCCCTGTTCAGCGATGGGTTAATAGGCATTTCCATAGCCAACTCCTCCCCCTTAAAAATAGCCTCATCTATACTATGATTGGCTATCATCTTCATTTCTATGATTGGATTATAGTTGAACGGATTATAACCCGGCTGCTTCGAAAAACCAATAATCATCAGATACATTTCATCGGGGCGAAGGGTGGTATCATTATGCATATACCTCCTCAACAATCCAGGATAGAAATATGGACTTAACGAATCGCTCACTACATTTCTCAAAGAGTCGAATTTAGTCATAACGGCTATATCTCCATTGGGATTAAGCTCTTTCACTTTAGTCCTCCCAAAATCCTTCAATTGATTTTCTGCATCCTGACCTGCCAATATATTATTTACCGATGCCAGGTATTTTTTCACCTCTTCATCATTTGGGGCAAGGGTGTTACTTTGGTCAAGCATCTTTTTTGCTTCAGGGTATTTCTTCATTTTATCAAACAGAAAAATACCATAGCCCTTATAGGTAGCCGCATTGGCTGTATCCATTTTCAGGGCCTGTTGGTAATACATTGGAGCCTTGGGGGCTTCTGATGCTATAGTTGACAGCTTATTGGCATGATCTAGAAATACATGGGCACTCTTGGGGTACTTTTCCAGATTCTTCTGAAAACGACGGTCTTCCTTAGCTACAATTTTCTTGTTCTTTTTGGCCTCCTTACTCTCCTTCGCCCCACTACCTAATGCCAAAACCATCATCAAACACAGACCCAGATAATATTTCATTTTACATTATTTTTTAATCACCCTGAACTAAATCATTAAAACCCAAAACCAACATGGCTTTGGGTTTTAAAACAATAAGCTACCAACCCAATTCCTATCAATTATTCTTTAACCCTATTTATTCTCTTCTCCCTAAAACCCGCAGCAATAACCAATGCAAATACTGATAGTATAGCACCCCATGCCCACAATGGGAATACGGGGGTATCTCCTGATGCATAACTATGCAGTCCCTTTGATAAGTAATAATTCACACCAAAGAAGGTCATCAACACACTTGCATACCCAAACACCGCTCCGATATTAAAAATATACTCACCCTTCATTTTAGAAGCAAAACGCAGGTGAAGCACTATGGTATAAGTAATTACGATTACCAATGCCCAGGTTTCCTTTGAGTCCCAACCCCAATACTTACCCCAAGATTCATTAGCCCAGATACCACCCAAAAATGTACCAACTGCCGCCAAAAACACACCAATAGTGAGATTAATTTCATTAATATAAGTAAGCTCCTTAGTAATCTGGTCCAGCCTTATGTGGTTCTTCTGTGTTTTGAAGAGGTAGATACACATTGTAATCAAACCCAAAATAAAACCAAGCCCAAGGAAACCATAGCTGATGGTGAGCGTAGCCACATGAATAATCAACCAGTATGACTTAAGCACAGGTTGCAAATTGGTAAGCTGAGGGTCATAGTCACTATGGCTTGCAGTCATCAAGATAAAGAAGGCTAGTAAGGTAGTTGCTGCCAATGTAATCTTCGAGTTCCTGATGAATATGAAGCCAGCCAAAAGCCCACCCCATGCTATGAGTAACAATGCCTCATAGCCCGTGCTCCATGGCGCATGGCCTGTTATATACCACCGCAGTATCATTCCATAGGTATGGTACAAGAAGGCCGCTGCCACCAGCATTATATTCAAATTTAGCAATACAGTTACCAGCTTGTTCTTCTTAGTACCTAGTATATCTATAAAGGCAAGCAACAATAGCACCATGCTCAATGAGGCATACCAATCGCGCAGGTTCACAAATATTTTCGACTTGTTATAGCTCACCTCAAAATCAATATTCTTTTGCGATGGGATAATATTTACAGTGGCCGATTGCCTTTGGATGCTGTTGATATAATCTAATATCTTATCAGCCCTTGCATAATTGCCATCTTTTTTCGATGCCTTATATACTTCTTGAAGGTAAAGCCCCATGAGATTGTACATGTTGAATACATTTAGTTGCAGGTCTTCGTTCAGTATTTTAAGGCTACCAGTTATTGGTATATAAGCCAATGAATCGTCCCAGCTAATCCAGGAGTTATTTGGAGCCTGTGGTGTTGGGAATATTTTAAGCATACTACCATTGAATGCCATCATACATACATTTGCACGCTCGTCTACCTTTATGATTTCCTTATCAAATGCGTTTTGGTCGGCTTGTTTTTTCCTGAACGATGCCTCTGCCACTTCTCTCAATTTGTAGTTAGACTTATCATCAAAGAAATCATTGAAAGAAGCATATTTTCCATCAATACCCAGTAAGTCCTGTACAGATTTTTCACGGATATAGATAATCCTCTGTTTTTTCCAGAATTCTGTATTCAATGGCATATCCATAAATACCTGCATAGCCCCCATTTTACCCACACGCTCTATATCAAACTCATCTTTCCTCGATATTTTATGCAACACATCATTGGCCAGGGTATTAACAGGCTCGAAACGTCCTGCCACAGTTTGTACCGTTAGGTGGCCAAACTTATCGGCATGGGCAGCACTAACATGGTGTACATCATGAGTCTGAGCCTGGGCAAACCCTGCGAAGCAGAATAATAAAGCCAATGTAGCCAGTGATGCCTTCCTCTTTTCACGAATCTTCCTGATACTCACCCTTAACACATGGTAGCGCGAATTCTTATTGAGGATAGTAAGGAAAAAGCCAAGCCCCATGAGGAAATAGCCCAGATAAGTAACCATAGTGCCATTCTCATCATGGTTCACAGACAGCACAGTACCCATCTCATCAGGGTCATATGATGTCTGGAAAAAACGGTATCCACGGTAATCCAATACATTGTTCATAAATATCTTGTGCTTTTCATTGATGTTTTTGCTGCTATCCTGTAGGGTCACCTCGCTTAGGAATGAAGAAGGACTATTACTACCGGGGTATCTTTCCAGCACAAACCTGTCGAGGTATAAGGAAAATGGAATTGAAACTTCTTTTTCCCCATACGATAATTTTAGATTTAAGCCCTTGATACCCGCATCCTGAAAATTAGAAATATAACCCGAACCTCCCAGCACCTGCCCCGGATAGGTATGGCCACCATAGGTCACATCGAGCAACAATGC
>CAIWHI010000908.1 GCA_903912435.1 uncultured Bacteroidota bacterium
CGCTTCCTGCATAGCTACCAGCAAATAATGAAGGCAGGTGGCAAGGTGAACCTCAAAACTGACTCTAAAGAACTCTATGATTTCACATTGGAAACTATAGCCGAAGAGGGTTGCACCATCGTAGAAAACATTGCCGATATCTATGGCAAGGGTTTGGCAACAGGTCCATTAGCTATCAAGACCTACTATGAAGGCATGCACCTGGAAGACGGCAGAACTATTTATTATGTTTCCTTTACCCTACCCGCTACACCAATAGAATTGAAGGGCAGGTTTGCCAAAGGTGCGGAGGATAACGAAGAAGACGATAGCTTAGAAACAGATGAAGGAGGGTAGAGATTACCAGATATTGCCCAATGGACTGTTGGTATTTACCGCAACCTACCTCAAGGAAAGAGGTTATTGCTGCGGTAATGGCTGCCTCAATTGCCCCTTCGATTACATAAATGTAGCCGAACCAAAAAGAACTGAACTACTTCAAAAGCAGAATAATGATACCACCACCCAAAAAGGATAAGGAAAGTATTTATGATGCCATATACGATGTGGTGCGCTGTGTGCCTGAAGGTAGAGTCACCAGTTATGGTGCTGTAGCCGCAGCCATTGGCGCAGCATCTGGGGCAAGGGTGGTGGGCTATGCCATGAATATGTGCCATGGGGTAAGTCCCAAAGTACCCGCCCACCGTGTAGTAAACCGTAACGGCCTCCTCACCGGTAAATTCCATTTCTCCCCACCCGAGCAAATGCAACAACTACTGGAAAGTGAAGGCGTAAAAGTAGAAAACGACAAAGTAGTTGATTTCGATAAATTGTTTTGGGACCCAATGGTGGAGTTGTAGGGTGATAAACAAAGTCCTTAATGCAACGACCACCCCAATAACAACCAAGCCAACACGATAAGTGGTGATGGTATTTTAGTGAAATAGAGCAGGCAGAAGGTGATAATCACAATTACCAGATTGCTCCATTCAAAATCAAGAGTTTTGGGGTCGAAGGCAATTGATTGGAACAAGAAGATACCCGAAGCCCAAATGATTCCAACCACAGCAGCATTAAAACCCTCCAACGCACGGAAGATGATAACATGGTGCTTCAGGTTTTCGTAAATAGGGAAGAAGAAAAACAGAAGGAGGGTACTGGGAAGGAAAACCGCCACTGTAGCCACAAGGCAACCCGCTACCTGCCAGCCCATACCATAAGAACTCATAGCCAGGCCACCGGCAAACGAGCATATAGAAAATACCGGGCCAGGCACAGCCTGCACCATACCATAGCCGGTAAGCAATTGCCCATAGGTAAGTACGGGGTTCCTTGACTTCACAAACTGGTATACCATCATGGGGAGCAACACCTGCCCGCCACCAAATACTATAGAGCCAAAACGGTAAAAATTCTCGAACAAGTGGTAGATACGCCCATAATGCCAGTCCTGAAGTTTGGCCAGATAACTTAAAACACCGGCCACTATAAACAGCAGCGCAAATAACCACAAGTGCATCCAGTTGATTTTCTTCGGTTTTTCAAGTGGGGTAGGGATACGGTTATTACTGAAATTACTGATGATACCCGACAGAACCAATAATATTGGGAATACCCATGGCGAGGGGATAAACAAGGTAGCCACCAGGCTACCCACCATTATGCTAGCCGTGGCCAGGTATTTTACGCTGGTCTGCATCATTTTGGCAGCAGCATAGCATACAAAGCCCACCGACATAAGCTGAACATAGGAAAATAGGTTAGGGAATATTTTATTCCCCTTTAGGCCCATTGATTCAAGGTGCAAAATCAAAAATGAGAAAGCACCCATAATTAGTGCCGCCTGAAATACCCATAGCAATAAGGTGAGTATTGCCAGAGGAACCCCGCCACGCTTCATGGCGATGAGCATCACGGTTTGGGTTGATGATGGGCCGGGGAGCATGGTGCAAAATGCATTGTACTCCAAAAGTTCATCTTCGGTAATATCCTTCCTTCTTTGCACGAAAGTCTTCACCATCATGCCCATATGGCCTTGCGGACCACCAAAAGCAGTAACAGAATAGATGAAAACAGTCTTTAAAAATGGAACGTGTCGAAGTAGACTCATCCGCAACTCAATTTGGATTGTAAATTATAAAGAAAATTCAGTAAATAATAGTGCAAATTTCGAAAATAATATGCCATCATAAATTAGCAACGCAATGCCACGCTTATTTATAGCATTCTGTTTCAACCTGTTGCACTGAAAAATAGGGATATTGCCCAAAAATAATTCCCACTTTTGTAATTATTATAGACCGCAATCAGTTTGTAAGGATTAAAGCCAAAATTTAACTTTTGGAACCAGTCCAGATATTACTCCTATTCAATTTGCCTAATTAACATTTTGACCGTATCTTGCACCGCAAAATAAAATTCATGAATCAGCTGATACTCGGTGCTTTTTACGATAATGTTAATAAGAACGTTGGCCCTACCCTTATGTGGGTGTTCTTTTTCCTTATGCTCATTGAGCTTCTTTATGTAATGTTTAAGTACCTTGGTTCAGGAGACAGTAAATAATTAAGTGTCGCACATCCCCATTGATATTGCCGGAATCCGTAAGGATTATATGCTTGCCGAATTAAATGAAGATTTAGCCGGCAATGACCCGGTACTATTTTTCAAACAATGGTTTGGAGAAGCTGAAGCAGCCCAAATAACTGAGATTAATGCAATGACCCTTGCCACTGTGGACGACCAAAACCGTCCACATTCACGTATTGTATTACTCAAAGGGCTTGAAGAAGGTGGTTTTGTATTCTTTACCAATTACGATAGCGATAAAGGCCTGGAGATAAAAAGTAATCCCAATGTAGCCCTTACCTTTTTCTGGAAAGAATTGGAAAGGCAGGTAAGAATTGAAGGGATAGCTGCCAAAATCCCCGAAACAGATAGTGATATCTACTTCCATAGCCGCCCTGCAGGTAGCAGGATAGGTGCCTGGGCCTCACCCCAAAGCAGGGAAATACCCCATAGGCACATCATTGAGATCAATTACCAAAAATACCAGGAAGAATTCTCGCAAATAGAAATTCCACGTCCTCCACATTGGGGTGGTTA
>CAIWHI010000909.1 GCA_903912435.1 uncultured Bacteroidota bacterium
CAGTTCCGGCTATCAGGTGTTTTGTGGCTTTTTCATACTTTTTCTTAAATACAAATACCGGCCCACCCAGGTCATATAGACAACGCTCTTTAAACTCTATATCCACACCCTGCAGAATAGTATCCTTCTGCATAGATGGCATTGCAGTACGGTTCAGGGTAATGGGCGAATTAATCACCAGCTTGCCATCCTTATCACTAATCCTAATCGCATCAGGCCGTGTATTATTATTATAGGCTATAGCGAACGTACTCACATTCTTCACCTCACCATCCAACAAAAAGATAGTTTCCCTACCATTAGCACCGGGCACCACTATTCCCAGCATTGTCTTGCCCCCTTCCTGATTCTCCTCAATTGTATCAATCGCATTCTTTAATATCCCCTTATACTTTATTTGTACATCACCTTTGTCTGGGGTTGTTACAGTAAGTTTAAAATCACTATTGGCAACCTTACTTATATGCACCGGTAAGTCATTGGTATATTTCTTGTCCTTCTCAGCTATCTCGGCGCTCAGGTATTGGTCGGATGTATACATGGTATTGGCTGATTCTCCCTTGCGGATATGCATTGTGCCATTAAAACCAGTGTATCTGGAAATAGCTGCACCAATGATGATAACAATAAAAGCACTATGAAACAGTAAGCCCGCCGCCTTTTCTTTACTAAACATATTGTATTTCACAATACTGCCCATAAAATTGAGTACCAGCAATAACAACAAAAACTCAAACCACTTGGCATTATATACTAGGTGCTTTGCTGTATCTGTATCAAATTTTTCCTCTACAAATGTTGCAGAGCCCATTGCAATAGCCAGAATGAACAGGAATAATACTGTGCTTCTTGATGAGAAAATAAAATCAAATATCCTTTTCACTTTGTTCGTTGGTTTTAATATTGTTATGAGTTGGATACCACCAGGTAATCCTTAATAATATCCTTTAGTTTTTGTGGTTTTAATATAGCTATCTTTCTTGCCCGCTTATCTATTATCCCTTCTTTCTGAAAATCCGACAATTGTCTTGATACTTGTTCGGCATTTGTGCAGGCCAGGCTTGCTATATCATCCCTGGTAAAACACTCTAATAATTCATTATCGCCGTTAAGGCCAAAATTTTCAAACAGGTAATAAAGCACACTTGCTATTTTTTCTCTGAGGTTCATTTGCGAAAGGCAAATAAGCCTGTAGGTTGATTCATCGTTTTCATTAGAAAAAAAGAGCATCATTTCATAGAGTAGCTTGGGGTTAGCAGTGTACATTTCATTAAGGGCATCATTTGAAAAATAACAAACCACCGAATCTACCTTAGCATCGGCCCCAAAAGTGTAAAAATCCTTTTCGAAACCAGCCCTGCCGAAGACCTTACCCTCATCAGCAAATCTTACTATCTCCACATCATTATGCGGCCTTAGTATAAATTCCTTAATCATCCCATTCTGCACGAAGTATAAACCGCTTATCGGGTCTCCTACACAAAAGACAGCATGGTCTTTTTTATAGAAAGCCTGATACTTCTCATGCTCAATAAAAAGAGCCTTATCAGTGATAAAGTTTCTCTTTATAAGACAAGTTTCATTAGGACAGATGTCACAGCTTACCTTTTTCAATGAAATTGGTTTTTATGTTTCTTTCAATCATTAATTCCTGCAACAGCTACAACCTGAAATAGTACTGAATGAAGGATACAAAAGTATTGGCATACCTATCCCTTCCTTATGAGGATAGTCATAAGAAATTATGACACTAATCATAAAGCATCAAAAGCAAATATTATTTTATAATTTTATTTTTATATGTTTGTTTGCTATAATTATACAAAAGACAAAGGACTCTTTTGTTGAAAACCTAATTGTTTGGGTATATGTAGATTGTGGAGTGAGAAGGGAATCCAATAGGATTATTAATAGTTTATCTACAAATCCACAATTATAATCTGTCTCTTCCTAATTTTAGTTTACACTAATTGATTGTAATCCTTCATTAGTGATTTTTTTAGTAAGCCTTGGCATTTTTGCCGGGGAAAGGATATTGAATGAAATTGGCTTTAGCCAAAATTGGTTTCCCCACTGGCGCGAGTGTTCCGATAGGATCACTCGTGTCTGCATAAAACTGTAGGTCTGTGACCGGAATTTAAAGAACCAAAGCTAAACTACTACAAAAGCCCTATAGAGAACAATACCTAAATAAGCCACAGAGCGACACTTATTTAAGTGAAAGGTATAAGTACGATGATTGGGCTGTTATACTTTGAATACCAGTC
>CAIWHI010000910.1 GCA_903912435.1 uncultured Bacteroidota bacterium
GAAGAACTTCATAATCTTTATTTAGCAGCATGGATTAAGAATATATCTTATACAACTCTACTACTATGAATTTCTCCAGGCCTTGTAGCACCACCAGCTTTTCGTTGGGGGCTTTTACCATACATTCGGAGGCATCAATCACCATGATATTATTGCCTATGATGGCATTGCCCAGGTAGTCTTTTTGCGAATTATCGTAAGCCGACTCCCAGGTACCCAGGTCGCACCAACCAAAGTAAGATGGTATTACATATACATTGCGGGCCTTCTCCATTATACCATAGTCAATAGAGATATTGGTGCAATGGGGGTATAACTTGGTAATAGTATCGTGCTCTGCAGGGGTATTATATACACCATCGGCCTGCGAAAATACCTCGTTTAGCTCGGGCATAAATGTTTTGAGTGCGTCCATAATGGTTTGCACATTCCAAACAAAAATCCCTGAATTCCATAAGAAATCGCCACTCTTCAGGAAGGTATTGGCCAGCTCAAGACTAGGCTTTTCGGTAAAAGTCTTTACCTTATAAATATTGTCAATTTCCTGTTCGGTATCGTATTGTATATACCCATAACCGGTATCGGGCCGTGTAGGCTTAATACCCAGGGTAAGCAGGGATTTGTGTGATGCCACAAATGCCAATGCATCCTTAGCAGTGCGCTCAAATTGGTGCTCGTCCATTATTAAATGGTCGGCTGGACTCATAATGATATTAGCTTCGGGATTGAGGGCAAACATTTTATGGGCGAAATAAGCAGCGCAGGGTGCAGTATTTTTGCGTGATGGCTCACTAATGATATTGGCATCATCAATTTCGGGAATCTGCTGCTTTAGGGTGCCTATATACTGCTCATTGGTAATGAAATAGATATTTTCCTTAGGGCAAATATGCTTGAAGCGGTTGTAAGTCCACTGAATGAGTGAACGACCTGTACCCAGCAAATCAAGGAATTGTTTAGGCAGGTTGGTGCGGCTTTCGGGCCAGAAACGGCTACCTATTCCACCAGCCATTATGGCTACATAATTATTTTTATTGCTCATGTGTCAATTAAAAGTCAATGATTTGGGGTAATATGGTGTAAATAATAAAACGGGGTGGTGAATACAGGGTATAAAGCTTTACCGCAAATCGGTGCTAAATATACGGTAAATACTACAATTACGTAAATTAAGCTAATAGGCGGAGTGCTAAAACAGGAAAGGAACCACACGAAAATGCAGTTCCTTTTACTTATGTATTATAAATAACTCCCTAAATAGAAAAATTATTCAGCCTCGGCTACTACTTCTTTTACCTCTGGTATCATGCGCTTCATCATACCTTCGATACCCGATTTAAGGGTAATCATAGATGAGGGGCAACCTGAGCATGAGCCCTGTAACATCAATGTTACTGTGCCACGGTCGAAACCACGGAAACTGATGGCACCACCATCCATTTCCACGGCAGGTTTTACATAGTTTTCCAATAATTCCTTGATACGCACTACCACGTCTACATCACTCTCACTTACCAGGGTATGCTCTTTTTTAGCCACAATCTGGTCTTCATTAATCACCACCTTACCATTTTCGAGGTAGTTTTTCAGGAATTCCCTTATGGTTGGTATTACATCGTCCCAATTAGTATCGGGGGTTTTGGAAAGGGTAACGAAATTACTAGCTATAAATACGCCCCTTATGAATGGAAAGGCAAATAATTCTTTGGCCAACGGCGAAGGTGCTGCTGAGGTCTCATCTGGGAAA
>CAIWHI010000911.1 GCA_903912435.1 uncultured Bacteroidota bacterium
CTGCTCCCCGCCCGACATTTCGTAGGTCATTTTACTGCCCTTGTTCTTGAGTCCCACTTTCGAGAGTACATTTTCAATGGTTTCCTTCATCTTCATTTTGTCCTTCCAGCCTGTAGCTTTAAGCACAAACTCCAGGTTATCATAAACATCCCTATCCGTCAGCAAGCGGAAATCCTGGAACACAATACCCAGGTTACGCCTTAATAAGGGTATTTTCTGCCATGTCAATTGCTTTAGGTCAAACCCGGCCACATTCCCCTCACCCTCTTTTAGGTAGAGTTCCCCATAAAGGGTTTTCAGTAAGCTGGACTTACCACTACCTGTCTTACCTATCATATAAATGAATTCCCCTTTATCAACCTCCAGGTTCACATTATTCAATACCAGGCTGTTGCCCTGGTAAATATTTGCCTGTTTCAGCGATACGATATTGTTTGATTCATCCATCATAGGTTCCTCCATTTGCAACAAAGATAAATGTAAATTGCTTATTTTAGATTAAGGAAAATCAGCTAAATTGAATTGATTATTATCTAATACCATTTAGCCTATAGGTTTTACCCCCTTAAAATTCACCCTGCTGAAATTGAAACAAATTATACCTCCACCTTTTTTATTCCAAAATACTTTACATCTTTACAGTCATGAATAAAATTACTATTATACTGGCTTTGGTTATGGTTTGGTTTACCCAAACTATGGCCCAGACCACCTTTCCGGTAAATGGCCCTGCTGATTTAAAACCCGGCAAATACGCCTTTACAAATGCCCATATTTATGCCGATGCAACCCATATTTACAATAAAGCTACCTTACTTATCAGTAATGATGAGGTAGAAGCTATTGGCGAAAACCTACAAGTACCAACTGGTTATATAACTATTGATATTAATGGCGCCTATATATACCCTTCATTTATTGACCTCATTTCTGATTATGGCATCCAGAAACCTAGCATCCCGAGGTCTGGCAGGTCTGGTCCACAAATGGGTAATAACAGGCAGGGAGCAGTAAACTGGAACCAGGCTATCCACCCTGAAACCAATGCTATAGAAATCTACAAGCAAAACGACAAAGATGCCCAAAAATACCTTCAAGCTGGTTTTGGCACTGTGCTTACCCATTGGCGTGACGGTATCATGAGGGGTACAGGTGCACTGGTATCATTGGCAGATACTGCCGACCAGTTAACAATCATTAATAACAAGGCTGCCACTTTTTATTCATTCAGCAAGGGTAGTTCTACCCAGGACTACCCTTCTTCTTTGATGGGTGCCATTGCATTGATCAGACAAACAAATTATGATGCCCTCTGGTATAAATCTCAAAAAAAGGAAACCGATATTTCTTTTGAGGCCTATAATGAAACCAACAAATTGCCCAAAATATTTGAAGCAGGAGATAAATACAACTCAATGCGGGCGGCTAAAATCGCCAATGAATTTGGGCAAAAATTTGTACTAAAAGGCTCGGGAGATGAATACCAACGAATAGCTGATATCAAATCTTTGGGAATGCCTTTTATTATTCCTGTCAATTTTCCACAACCAGTTGATGTGAGTGATGCCTATGATGCGCAAAATGTTTCCCTATCTGTATTACTCCACTGGGAACTTGCCCCGACAAACCTTTACCAATGTGCCCAAAACCAAGTGCCATTTGCTATTACCCTGGATGAATGCAAGGATGCGACGACCTTTTATAAAAACCTCCGCAAGGCAATAATTTGTGGAATATCTGATACAGCCCTACTCAATGCGCTAACAATTACCCCTGCCCGCCTGATAGGTGCTGAGGATAAAATAGGTTCTCTTGCAAAAGGCAAACTAGCCAACTTCATTATTACCTCAGGCCCGGTTTTCAGTGACAATTCAGTAATCCTTCAAAACTGGACTATTGGCAGACAAAATACCATTACCCCTTACAATTTCAATGATATAAGGGGCCATTACACCTTGAAAACCAGCAATTCAGCAGCGAATACATTAGTGGTAAAAGGCAATAATCTTAAACCCGAAATGAAGCTGTACATAGGTAAAGACACTAGCGGACTAGAAGTAAAATACAAAATACATGATACATGGGTTGAGCTGGAATACCATATTGGCAAAGACAGCACCAAACAATCCTATAGGCTTAGTGGTTTGATGCAAAGAGACGAATGGGCAGGTATGGGCACCTATAATGGCGACCAAAGCCTAACATGGACTATCAGCGAACACAGGATAGACACGAATGACTTAAAAGAAAAGAAACCAGAAAAGATAACCTATACCAAGCCACAGGGGCATGTTTTGTATCCCTTTACCGGCCTGGGTAATGAAACCTTACCTAAACAGGAAGACATTCTATTCAAAAATGCTACTGTGTGGACAGGTGAAGCCGATACTGAATTAACCAATACCGATGTACTGATAAGTCAAGGTAAAATAAAGACCATTGGTAAAAATCTGAACCCAAGTAGTCAAGATACTAAAAACAAAAATGGCCAACAGAATAACATCAGAATTATAGATTGTTCTGGTAAATACCTAACTGCTGGAATCATAGACGAGCATTCGCACATAGCAGTGAATGGTGATGTAAATGAGGGCACCCAATCAGTAACGAGTGAAGTGCGTATTGGCGATGTGGTTAATCCTGAGGACATCAA
>CAIWHI010000912.1 GCA_903912435.1 uncultured Bacteroidota bacterium
CCATACATTGATATTTGGATTATCTTCTAATTTCTTACCTAATAACTCAGCATATTTAGTTGGGTGTAAGGGAAGGAATACACGGCCAAAGCAGGCAGAGAAGGTAGTTTGCGGTTCAGTAACGCCAACCTCTGTACCAGCCACCTTAGCGGTATAACCACTAATGAAGTGGTACATAGCCTGCGATTTGGTCAATTTTGAAATTGGAGGTAAAATACCGAATGCATCGCAGGTAAGGAAGAATACATTTTGTGGCTGACCACCATATGATGGTTCCTTAGCGTTCTCAATAAAATCGATTGGATATGCAGCACGTGTATTTTCTGTAATGCTCGCATCAGTATAATCAACGTTATTAGTACCTGCATGGAACTTAATATTCTCCAACAAAGCACCTGGCTTGATAGCTGCGAAAATCTGTGGCTCTTTTTCAGCACTCAGATCAATACATTTTGCATAGCAACCACCTTCGAAATTGAATACAGATTGGTCAGCCCATCCATGCTCATCATCACCTATCAAAGCACGCTCAGGGTCAGCACTCAATGTAGTTTTACCAGTACCGCTCAATCCAAAGAACAAAGCCACATCACCATCTTTACCTTCGTTAGCAGAGCAATGCATACTCAATACTTTGTGGTTATGAGGCAACAGAAAGTTAAGTACACCAAAGATGCCTTTCTTCATTTCTCCGGTATAAGCCGAACCACCAATTAAAATAACTTTACGTGTAAAGTTCACAATGGTAAAATTGCCCTGGCGGGTACCATCTACAGCTGGGTCAGCAAGGAAACCAGGTGCTTGCAGAATCAACCAATCATGATTTTGTGCAGCAATTTCAGCATCAGTAGGACGAAGGAACAAATCATTACAAAACAGGTTAGCCCAAGGAGTTTCATTTATTACCCTTATGTTCAGGCGATAAGTAGGATCGGCACATGCATAAGAATCACGAACCCATACTTCCTTACCATCAAGATACTTACATATTTTATTGTAAAGATTATCAAAAGCTTCAGGAGAAATTGGGATGTTGACATCTCCCCAATCCACACTATCCTGTGTTATTGCATCCTTAACAGTAAATTTATCTTTTGGAGAACGTCCGGTAAACTTTCCAGTACTTACACAAAGAGCGCCAGTATCATTTAAAACACCCTGTCCTAAATCAAGGGTTGATTTTACTAAATCACTGGCCGAAAGGTTCCAATGAGCAACAGATACATTAATACCAAGGTCAGATAGATTTACTGACGGATTTTTCTTTCCAAATTCTTGCATACGTTATCTTTTTATGAAATAAAACTAAAAGTGGCAAAATTAGAACATTAAGTTGTAAATAGGAGATTAAATTTTGCAAATGAATAGGTAATGAGGCCTGTAAAATGGCATTTCTGACCAAAATCAGTTAATGCATTTCGGTAATTTCTAATTCGTAAGTAACATTAATTTTCTTCGATATTTAACTTACAACAGCCCTTCGAATAACCCTCTGAACAAAAACGAGATTAAATCAATCGTGCAATACTATTTATCCTGGGTGTTAGGGGTACTTGGGTCAGATGGAGCCTCTCCATCCTTAAGAATTGTAATCGGTATAATATCACGGATATAATTCCAGGTTTCATTATCCCATTTAAGAGCATCATACTGTCCACTGGGTACATAGGTATACTTTCTATGAGGGTCATTAACCTGCGAAACCAACTTATCAAATATCACTACTTTCTTTTCGTTATCCCAATTCAGTGATGCCTGAACTTCTTTTTTATATTCAATCACGAAGCGGTTTACTCTTTGACGTGGAAAATTGGTAGAGGCAACACCAAATATTGGTGCACCAAAACGCACACCATGATCATCAAGCAACATTGGGTCAATAACCTTTTTATTACTGATAGGGCTGGATGAATTAAATGTAAATAAATTATGTAATTTCTTCCCCTGCCATTCTACCGTCATGATTCGGTAAATGATACCACCATACCATTTACCATTCGTAAGTATACTATCTTCTACTCCCTTGCCGGTCTGCTCTGTATAATCGAAAAAAGGAATCAATTTCAGCTTTTCTGCTGGCATCTGTAAGGCCCCGTAATAACGCTTATTAATTTTTGAAGGGGTAATTTCCCAATTAAAAATCCTGAAAGTACCATCATCCGAAGCAATAATATTGATCGTTTTACCTAAAGAATCAAATGGATAATAATAAGAGTTAGGGATTTTTAATGCACGTACCAATTGCTTTACAAAACGTTCGGCATATTCTATTCTTGTATCTGGGATAAATGCATCATACATACTATCGGCAGTAGTCACAAGTGAGTCTTCCATTATCCTGAATTTATCCATATTCTGAGGTGTTATCTGGGAATAAGTTAAACCACAAATGGAAAGCATAAATACAGAAAACAAAAATGCAAAAAATCTATTCATCATTCAGGACATTTTGAATAACCAAACGTAAACATTTTTTTGATAAAGATACACTAAAATGAACTTTTTTGTAAAATGCCAAACTTTTTGGTTCTAACTAACGAAAATCGGCCTTAATAATTAGTTTGGGATACTAAATTTATAAGCCAAAGTACTCATGCTTATTTAATCACATGTTAGCAATAAAACGCCCTGACTTTTGACATAACCAAATTACTTTCTACTTTTGACTTAAATTAGCTTGCATGATACATGTAGCACAACAGATAGTATTTATTATTTTAGCCGGTGCGGCAGTATATTTCTTTGCCAAAAAGGTAGCAGAACTTCGTCGCAATATATTCCTTGGCAGGCCTGAAGACCTTAGCGACAATAAGGAACAAAGGTGGAAAAACATGTTACTACTGGCTATGGGCCAAAAGAAAATGTTTAAAAAGCCAATTCCGGCACTGCTACATCTGGCCGTTTATGCGGGATTTATCATCATCAACATTGAAATACTGGAAATATTCCTCGATGGTATTTTGGGTGTTCACCGTCTTTTTGCTCCTATGCTGGGCCCTGTTTATGCCTTCCTTATTGGGTTTTTCGAAATACTGGCATCAGCAGTATTGATAGGTTGCGTAATATTCCTATTGCGTAGAAATGTCTTGAAAATCCGCCGCCTGAATCTGGCTGAACTCAATGGATGGCCTAAAAACGATGCCAACATTATTCTGATTACCGAGGTAGTATTAATGAGCCTGTTCCTCATAATGAATACTGCCGACCAGGCACTACAAGCACGTGGAGCAGCACATTACACTTTAACAGAACATTTCTGGATTACCAGCAATTTTTCAGGTTGGTTAACCAATGCATCTAGTCATATGTTAATTCTAATAGAGCGTGGTTGCTGGTGGTTGCATATTATCGGGGTTTTCCTTTTCCTCAACTACCTACCCTACTCCAAGCACATGCACGTTATACTTGCTTTCCCGAATGCCTACTACAGCAAACTGACTCCACAAGGCGAAGTAAAAAATATGCCTGAAATTCAGAAGGAGGTGCTTTATATGATGGAGCCCGACAAGGCACCTGCTACTACTGAAGCCCCTGCTGAACAAAAATTATTTGGGGCAAAAGACGTAATGGATCTAAGCTGGAAAAACCTTTTGGATGCCTATTCATGTACCGAGTGCGGAAGGTGTACCGATGTATGTCCTGCAAATAACACCGGCAAAAAGCTTTCACCCCGTAAAATAATGATGGACACCCGCGACCGTTGTGAGGAAGTAGGTAAGAACATAAATCTGAATAAAGAGTTTAAAGATGATGGCAAATCTTTGATGAATGACTATATCACCGTTGAGGAATTGAGGGCTTGTACTACTTGCCAGGCATGCGTAGAAGCCTGCCCGGTAACCATCGACCCATTATCTATCATCATGCAGATGCGCCGCAACCTGATTATGGACGATAGTAATGCTCCCCAGGAATGGAATATGATGTTCGGCAATATTGAAAACAATATGGCCCCATGGAAATTCAGCACCGATGATAGGGATGCGTGGGTTACTAATTAAAAAGGTAAAGGTTAAAACGTAATTTATAAAACTCCAAATGGATTAAAAAATAGCTGATGGGGAAATTTGATAAGCTATTGACCAAATTGCTTTTAGGGAATTCCGATAAGAACTTCGCCTTCAATGATTTAGTTAAAATACTATTATCACTTAGCTTTAAAATGAGGGTAAACGGTAGCCATCATATTTTTACAAATGAGAGAATAATTGAAATCATCAACATTCAGCCGAACAACAATATAGCAAAGCCATATCAATTAAAACAGGTTAGGGAATTAATCGTAAAATATAAACTCTGGCAAGATGGAGCAGAATCTAAATAAATATGAGGTAATTATTTACTGGAGCGAGGCGGATATATCTTTTATTGCAGAAGTTCCAGAATTACCAGGGTGCATGGCAGATGGTGAATCATACAATGATGCCATAACTAATGTTCAAATAGTAATGGGAGAATGGATTGAAACAGCAAAATCACTAGGCAGGACAATTCCAGATGCAAAAGGAAAATTGATGTATGCTTAATAATAATAACTGAATCAACAAAAATCAATTTTCAATCTTTCATAAATTCTTTCAATGCAATTTACTGTATTAGATATATCATCAAAAACCAGGAATTCTATTTTGTAAAACAATCTGCATCCAATCACCCCACGAACCCCGTTTTAACTTTTAACTTTTGACTTTTAACTTCATATCATGCCAGTAAAATCAATGTCGGAATATGCCGCAAATGGCGAGAATCCTGAAATTCTGTTTTGGGTAGGTTGTGCAGGGAGTTTCGACCAGCGCGCCCAAAAGATTACCAGGGCATTCACTCAAATATTAGATAAGGTAGAAATAAAATACGCCATACTTGGCAAAGAAGAAATGTGCACCGGCGACCCTGCCCGTAGGGCGGGCAATGAATTCCTGTTCCAGATGATGGCCTACAACAATATTAATATCATGAATGGGTATGGCATTAAAAAAGTTGTAACCATTTGCCCACATTGCTTTAATATCTTCAAAAATGAATACCCTACCCTGGGTGGAAATTATGAGGTTATGCACCATACTACATTCTTGCAACAATTGATAAATGAGGGGAAGATTAAATTGAAGGATGGCGGTGTATTCAAAGGCCAAAAAATAACTTATCACGATAGTTGCTACCTGGGTCGTGGTAATAACATATATGAAGCTCCAAGAGAAGTCCTTCAGGCATTCGACTCTGAGCTGATCGAAATGAAACGCTGCAAAAGCAACGGTATGTGTTGTGGTGCTGGTGGAGCCCAAATGTTCAAAGAAGAAGAAAAAGGCACCGACAGAATCAATTTCGAGCGCACCAATCAAGCTTTAGAAACCGGCGCAACAGTTATTGCTTCCAACTGTCCTTTCTGTATGACCATGCTTACGGATGGCGTAAAGAACAAGGAAAAAGAAGATTCGGTTAAAGTGCTGGATATTGCTGAAATGGTGGCGATGTCTATTTAAAATTCAAAAGTAAAAATTCAAAAGTAAAAAAAGTCCTCTTGCTTATTACTTCATTGCTTGAAGGCCAATAATTGCTCTTTAGTAGTAGTTTCATGCAAATCAACTAAAAATGAAAAATAAAACCCTTGTCTTAGGCGCGTCAGAAAACCCCGCCCGTTACAGTAATATGGCTATACTCAGGTTGGTAGGCCATAAGCATGAGGTAATAGGTGTAGCAAATAAATCGGGAAAGGTTAATGATGTTATCATTCACAATTCCCCTGTGAGTTCAGATGAAGTAGACACAGTTACGCTTTACCTAAATCCTCAAAACCAGGCTCCATACTACGATTATATTCTTTCCCTCAAACCAAGAAGAATCATTTTCAATCCCGGTACCGAAAATGAGGAACTGGAAGACTTGGCCACCAAAAATGGCATTAAAGTTCAGGAAGCCTGTACGCTGGTATTGTTGGGTACAGGGCAATATTGAGTTTATAAATTCAAAAGTTAAAATTCAAAAGTTAAAAAGTCCTTTACTTACTAATTCACAGGTTGACATATAATTTAGAAAAACAAAATTCAATTCACAACTTTTATAGTTGTTTTAGAGGTTTATACCCCTAACTATCTTGACACTCGATTATCAGTCTATCAGAAACAATCTGTAAAATTGAAAAATAAACATTAATTTGTCCACATGGAAAATCCACAACGCCCACCGGTATACTATAGCGAATACCTGCAACTCAATAAAATCTTGAATGCCCAGGCTCCTGAAAGTGATAAGGAAGGCATCAAAGCTAATGATGAAATGTTATTCATCATTATTCACCAAACCTATGAACTTTGGTTTAAAGAAATTCTTCACGAATTATCTATTATCCGTGAGGTGTTTAAACAAACAAATATCCATAATAATGCCCCCGACATCTACAATAGTGTACATAGGTTAAAGCGTATTTGCCGTATACTGGAAGTAGCTGTAATGCAGATAGGTGTTATGGAAACCATGACCCCGCTCGACTTCCTCGATTTCCGCGATCTATTACGACCAGCATCCGGTTTCCAAAGCATTCAGTTTAAGATGATTGAAGCCACCCTTGGTTTAAATTTCGAAAATAGGCATGGCAAATCCTATTATCTGTCTCAACTTACTCCCGAGGATGTAAAAAGGGTAAAAACTGCTGAAAGCGAGCAATCACTTTTAGTACTCATCAACCAATGGCTTGAGCGAATGCCTTTTGTGAAAAACGAAGATTATTGGGTAGAGAAAGCTGATAGCCCATTTTGGAAAAACTACAGAGACGCTTATGTCAACAGCCTTTCTGAAATGGAAAAACAAAATGTAACCTTATTTGATAGCATTTTCTCTGAAGAAATCAACTACCCCGATGGCAGGTCATTCAGCAGGGAGGCAAGCCGCAACGCCCTGTTTATCATGCTTTACCGCGATCAGCCACTATTACACCTCCCATATGAATTATTAAGTACACTGCTAGAAATTGATGAGTGCTTATCTCTATGGCGTCACAGGCACATACATATGGTTCAACGCACTATTGGCAAACGAATTGGCACAGGTGGAAGCACTGGCGCTGAATACCTTCGGGGTGCTGCAGATAGCCACTATATTTTCAAGGAATTGGCTGAATTAACTTCTTTCCTATTACCACGAGGATATTTGCCCGAACTACCCAAAAAATTGGTTAAAGACCTTTGCTACAATCAATAATATAGTTTAATAATTAATTAAGCCCCAACCATTTAGATGATTGGGGCTTAATTATTTTATATATTTTTCTAAACCTATTGATAATGAATATCCCTCTGGGCAATTGTTTGCCTTTGGTAAAACATACACTAATGCATTATCCTACTTAGAAGCAGGTTTCTGCATTGGGTTTGGATTAGGCCTTGTAGCCTCATATTTAGCATATTGTTCTGGTGTTAGAATTTGCTTAAATTTCATATCCTTACCCATTTGGTTTTGTGAAGTTTGTCCTGGGCCTGGTTGTGCTCCATTAGCTCTTGATGAAAAATCTTCTTTCCAAAAAGCTAATTCAGCCTGATAGATACTTTTAGTTTGGTCGGCAGTAAGACCTAGTTGTTTTTCATACATTTTCGACCTCCTGTCAGCCATCATTTCAACAGGTGGCATACGTGGGTTAGCAGG
>CAIWHI010000913.1 GCA_903912435.1 uncultured Bacteroidota bacterium
AAAATGAATTTTCCTTGCCTAAATGGTTGCCAATACTTACCCAGGTATTGGGATTAATGCTTTTACTGCCCTATTTCGTTTACAACATTGTTTCGGCAATGGTGGGTGATGGATGGATTTCATGGATATTTATTTTGTGGGGTCTGCTTCCTGTAGCATTTACCAGCATGTTTTTGGCAAGTGGCCTGGCTAAACAGAGTTTTATGCAGGCTTTTATATCTTCGCTTGGTGGGCTGTTTTATATTACACTTTCTATGGGATGTCTTCTGTTTATACACCAGAAAGATTATGTACTCCCAATAGCCCTAATATTGATGATTTGGTGCAATGATACCATGGCCTATCTTGTAGGTTCTTTTATAGGCAAAACACCATTTTCAGCCATTTCCCCCAAAAAAACCTTGGAAGGTACTGGTGGTGGGGCAATACTAACTATGCTTGGAGCCGGCATTTATGGTTATTTCAGCCATAAGTATAGGTTAATTGACTGGATGGCCCTGGCACTATGCGCTGCTATTGCTGGTACATTAGGTGATCTTGTAGAATCTAAACTAAAAAGGTTGGCTGATGTAAAAGACTCAGGCACACTAATGCCCGGCCATGGTGGAATCCTTGATAGGTTCGATTCTTTGTTGGTAGCGGCGCCATTTGCATTTGTTTATGTGTGGTTTGTGATGGGTTAGTTTTACAGTAGAAAGTAGATAGTATAAAGTAGAAAGACGTATCCTTGTTAGTAGAGAGTATAAAGTAGAAAGCTGTATTCTGGTGAGCAGATAGTATTTAGTGGGTAGTAAATAGTCATATCATAGATGTGCTGGCTTGCAAAATAGTCAGTGTTCAGATTTTGCTCATTTAATTAGGTAGGCAGAATCCCTCGTTTTCATTTGTTAGTTATTCAACAATCCTAAATTAAGATACATTTATCCATAATTGTTCCTTAGCGATTTAAACTTATCTTTGCCAAATAACAATTTTAATAATGACAATTCACCGCGAAGGGTATTTACACATTACAATAGCTACCGTATTATTTATTGGTTTGGGTATATTGGCGCACATGTTGCCATGGCTTTGGCTGGCAGCCATTATTACTTCCTTATTGTTCCTGGTATGGCTTTGGGTCGTTTCATTTTTCCGTATGCCCAGCCGCACCATGACCTATGGAGCCGATAAAATTATCTGCCCTGCCGATGGAAAGGTAGTGGTGATTGAAGAAACTTATGAGCCTGAGTATTTCAAGGCAAAACGCCTGCAGGTATCTATTTTTATGTCGCCTTTAAATGTGCATGTAAACCGCAACCCTGTAGATGGTGTGGTGAAATATGTGAAATACCACCCAGGTAAATACCTGGTAGCATGGCACCCAAAATCCTCAACAGAAAATGAGCGTACCACTGTGGTTTTAGGTAATAATAGGGGCGAAATATTGATGCGCCAAATAGCCGGTGCTATGGCACGCAGGATAAAATACTACGTGAAGGAGGGTGATAATGTGAAACAAAATGAGGAGTTCGGATTCATAAAATTCGGTTCGAGGGTGGATGTTTATTTGCCATTAGGTACCCCTGTTGATGTGAAGATTGGTGATATGGTGCAGGGTGGTGTTACCCAGTTAGGGCATTATTAGGCTGATATAATTTGATAAATTATTTATTATGTTGGTGGTAGAACAAAATTCAATTCCTGACAATGAAGAATTTGATTTTAATCTACCTACTATCCTGTTTGAGGAGGATGATACAGTCCTTTGTTACTGCCCTACATTAGATTTAGTAGGGTTTGGAAATACAGAGGATGAGGCAATAGCGAGTTATAATTATTTTCTTAAAGAATGTATTTCCTATTGGCAAGAAAACAATACACTTGAAATAGATTTATTACGCTTGGGTTGGAATATAGGCGAAGACAATAAATGGATAGCCCCGGCAATGAAGTGGACAAACAATAAGGAGTTTGAAGAGTGGCTGAAAACCAAAAGTTAAAATAGTAAAGAGTTCAACAAAACGAAAAATTACCAAGCTATATTTTATTTTTATTACGTAACTTTGTTTTCTAAATCGCAAAAAATGAAAAAACTCACATTATTAGTTGTTGCTGCCCTTATGATCACCGGTGGTGCATTTGCACAAGAAAAAGCTTGCTGCAAGAAAAAAGGTGAAAAATGTTCTAAGAGTTCTGCTGCATGCTGCAAAGACAAGAAACATTGCAAGCACGAAGAGAACAAGGAATCTGCTGATAAATCTGGCAAGCAAGACGCTCCAAAGAAAACTTCTTAAGCAATATATTTTTATTGCAACAAAAAAGCCGGTCAGTTTTTGGCCGGCTTTTTTATGCTTCATATAATTGGGATATGTAGATTTTGGGGTAGCTATTTTTTTGGTAAAATGAGCTAATCCTGATATAAACCTGCTGGAAAGGAATTATTTTTGATGTTATAACCTCATTGAAAATGGCAGAAGAAAACAAAGCAAAATGGCTGGGATTGGTACCTGTAACCACTGTAGTGATTGCAGTTTGTGCTACATTGTCCACCTTTAAGGGGGCAGGATATAGTAATAAATCGGTATTGAGCCAAACTAAGGCATCTGACCAATGGGCCTATTACCAGTCGAAAAGTATAAAGCAATACCTGTGCGAAATGCAAAAGGAAAACCTGGAGCTAAGCATGGTGAAGCAAAAAGACTCGGCTTATTCACATGATTTAAGCATGCGGATTAGTGCATACGATGATAAAATAAAAAAGTATGGCAAGGAAAAGGATGATATAACCAAGGTAGCAAAGGGCCTTGAAGATGACCAGAAGGAATCCAAAAGACATTCGGAAGGTTTTGGTAGGGCGGTGATTTTCCTGCAATTATCCATATTGCTATCTACCATTGCAGTCCTGATTAAGAAACGTATGCTGTGGTTTATTAGTTTGGCCCTGGGTGTAGCCGGGATTATCTATTTCGTAGATGGTTTTTATTTGTTTTTCAGCTAGGTAGGGGAGTGCATAGTAATGTAACCACTTAATGGTGCATCTTTGCATACCAGTGTGCTGCTTTGGCGTAATCCTGCGGCACGCCCTTGCCTGCTTCGTATAGGTGGCCTATACCATCCATTGCTGCTTCATTGCCCATCTCTGCGGCCTTCAAATACAAGTCCATAGCTTTTTTATAATCAGTTTCTACACCTGTGCCTTTTTCATAGGCAATGCCCAGGTAAACCATAGAATTGCTATAGTTAAGATCAACCGCTTTTTGAAGCCACATTACAGCCTTTGTATAATCTTGTTTTACCCCTTCACCTGTCATATACATAAGCCCTAAATTATTCATTGACAGAGGATTACCTTTAGCGGCTGCTTTTTCGTACCATTCTATGGCTTTGATGTAGTCCTGTTTTATACCCCTGCCATAATAATACAAGGTTGCTATATGTGTCATGGCATTTACATACCCATTTTCTGCCGCCTTCAGGAACCATTTTGCCGCTTTTACATTATCATGCGGCCCGGGGTAATTCCCTTTTTCATAACTCATGATACCCAACTCATACATGGCAATTACATTACCGGAATTGGCTGATTTTAATAGCCATTCCATTCCTCTTATGGTAT
The DNA here is from genome assembly GCA_903912435.1 of uncultured Bacteroidota bacterium. Taxonomy (GTDB): domain Bacteria; phylum Bacteroidota; class Bacteroidia; order Chitinophagales; family Chitinophagaceae; genus Nemorincola. The sequence continues at coordinate 3,599 of CAIWHI010000913.1, forward strand.
CAGGGCTAGTAATTGCTCCGTTCAATAGTGCATCAGATATCGCCAGCATTGCGTATTTGTTGCCCTTCTCTGCAGCTTTTTTAAACGCGTCAAATGTTTTGTTCAGGTCTATTCTTTGGAACTTGTTGGTGCTATCATATTTATAGAGCAGTCCTTTTGCATATGCCAGTAATTCGAAAATTATGTAGCCGCCATTGCTGGTATATCCCTCTTCCCTAAACTCGCCCTTGCCTAGTTCGGCAGTTTTAAAATACCATTCCAGGGCTTTTTCATAATTGGCAGTCCTGCCCATACCTACTTCATTCATCATTCCTAATGCGAAATAGGCTAGTGTATTTCCCTTTTTGGAGGCCATTAGGTAGAGTTCTTCTGCCTTATTGTAATCTAAAGGAACGCAATTGCCAAAGAGGTATAGGTTGCCCAGGTTCACCATACAACTACTATCTCCTTTTGCAACCGCCATATTGTAATATTTAAGGGCCAGTGGGCAATCAATAGGCACGGTTTCTTCCCCACGGGCATACATATCGGCCAGGTAACCCATTGCAGCCAGGTTGCCTTTTTCTGCCAGTTGTTTATACTTAGCGATTTCAACGGGCGTAGTATATTGGCCAAAAGATGCTATTGAATAGAGGAGTATTATTAGGCAGAGTAGGCGTTTTTTCATTGGAAACTGATTTACCGTACTAAATTATGAAGAAAGGGAATAGGGTTGGCTGGTGAGGTCAATATGGATAGAAATACTTTTGTAGGTAGTTATTGTAGGAGTACTAAAATCAGGAAATGAAAAACTAATTTGGAATCCTTATCATAGTTGCACTAGACTAAAACCTATACGATACTGATTTACAAATGGTAAATTACTGGTAATCACATCCTTGATAACCAAAATAAATTTATCTTTGAGATTGTAACAACATCAAATTAAGCCTGAGGTAATCATTTCATATACTAAGCCTGAAACACTAAAGGCGCTTAAGGCATTGTCTAAAATTCTTGATTTTAAGATTTCAAAGCCGCGCCCAAGTGGTGCTTTGGTAAAAGAATATCCTAGTATTATACCAGGGGATAAATCAATTGATATTTCTGATATGAGTGAAATTATCACCAGAAATAAAATGGACGCAGCTAGCCTCAGGAAAAATGCATGGGGGAGAAATAATAAGGCCTAGCTTTTTAGTAGTGATATTTTATCAAGATTAAACTTTAATAAAGTGCCAAAAGGATATAAAATTGCACTCCACATTGCCAGTCATTAAATTTCTTCAAAAATAATTCTCAATAATTCAAAACTTATCCCTACCTTTGCAGCCCGCTTTAAAAGTTACTAGTCCAAAATTAGTAATACTTTAAAGGGAGCGCAAAATAACCTTTATTATTCTTAAAATTTATTTTGCAGAATCAAAACTAATCATTACCTTTGCAGTCCCAAATTTTTCAGGGTTTAGAAGATATTTAATAAGTATGTCACAGCGAATCAGAATCAAGCTTAAATCGTACGACCATAACTTGGTCGACAAGTCAGCGGATAAAATCGTGAAGACTGTGCGCAATACAGGAGCAGTGGTTACAGGCCCTATTCCGTTGCCTACAGAAAAGAAGATCTTTACAGTATTGCGCTCACCACACGTT
>CAIWHI010000914.1 GCA_903912435.1 uncultured Bacteroidota bacterium
CCATACATGTACCATTGCCATATGCTAGGTCATGAGGATGCAGGTATGATGGGGCAATTTGTAGTGGTTGATAATCATTCATCCGGAATTAGAGATATCAATATACTGCCTGAATCTGCAGCAATTGTATATCCAAACCCTGCTACTGACAGGCTATTTGTTGAGTTGGAAGATAAGAGTACTTCTATTTATTACATTACCATTTTGGATAATGTTGGCCGAACCAAGTATATGTTGCCTAATCCACATCTTAAAGATGGTCTAAACATTGCCGACCTAAAAGCCGGCACTTACTTTCTGAGTATTATTGATACACGTGGAAATCTGATATCCAGGAAGTTTGTAAAAATGTAATGAATCTAGTTGGCATAAAAGCTTAGAATCAACCTTGTAAGTTTGGCGAAAGGCCAATTACAAGGTTGTTTTTTTTTATAAAGCTTATTTATTGCCAGGTTCGTAAACATAAGCTACGTGATAAGTTGAGGTGGTTAAATCAGATGAGATTTTACCAAGTGGCAAGTCTTCAACTTGAGGAGTTGGCTCACAAAGTGAATAGGCATTACCATTGTAAATAACGGGATTGCCTACTGGCTTATCGAATTTTACAGCTATTGTCATATGGTGAGGGAAGACCAACACAATCATGGGAAGTTTGTAAATTTCTTTTACAAGGTAATAAAATAATGCGGCCCTATCGGCACAGTCACTATTTTCATACAATAGGGTCTGTTCGGGGAACATATGTTTCTCCCTACCGAAATTTTCTAAATCGGGTTTGTATAAAAACGCATAGCGGGTAAAGTGCATCAGGTAATCAACACCCTGTTTAGGTGACATACTATTAATTTCTTTTTTCAACTGAGGTATCAATGAATTGTAGGTTTCCTTGCTGAGTGGTTCATTTATATATAATTGATAATCAGCTACAGGATAATTGACGAACATCTTTTTTACATCTGCATTCAGTTTTACCTTGAAGTGATAATTGATATCGTGATAATTAAAGCTTAGGTCTTTTTCAAAATAGCTATCCTGACCAAAATCGGGGAGATGAGTAAGTTTATAAGAAAACTTATTTTCGGCACCCTTAATAGAAATTGGAACATTATTTAAAACATGATGGTCAAAATCTATATTATAACTGTAGTCGTGATAATTGAGACAGATGTACTTTTTGCCATTATTCTTAAAAAAGGGGATATCATAAATATCCTCATCACTCTGAACGTAAAAAAGCAACTTACCATCTATTATATTCAAAGTAGCATCGTAGCCCGATTGGCAAAATAAAAACCATTTATATAGGGTATATCTATAATAATTTTCAGCCTTAGGACTCATAGATTGGGCTGTTTTCCTAATAAGCTGATAATATACCCAATCATCAGGATTGTGTTTTGCTTTGTATGCTAAAATAGTGTCTACAACTTGTTGATATGCAGATGCTGATATCCTACAATAAAACGCTTTTATAGTGGCGGGAGTTAATGAATCATTGAAAGGTATATTTGCTACATTGGTGCGGGAAAAACCAATTGTATCTCCATAAAAATCGAAAGATATGCGTGTAGCTTGCACCTGGCTATATAGTAACTTACTGCTACCTGCAAGGCATAAAAACAAGAATAATATCCAGATTTTGTATTTCACGTTATCAAATTCTCAACATAAAGTTACAATAAGGTAACAATTAATTAATGTTAAGTTTTTGGATTTTCGAAAAATACTTTAAATAGAATTTGAATTAACCATTACTCTTAATAGAACCTACAATTTTAAGGAACTCAGGTTCTACTTTTGGCAATAATTCAGTGGTAATGTCCATTATTACCTGAATGCCCTTTTGCTTTTCAATGAGGTGGACAATATACAAGGTATGCGGAATGCTTTTGGAATCGGTATAATTACTTTTATAACCAATGGCATTATTATGTTTCAGTTTTGGGTTCATGCCTGATGCACTTAATACCTCCATCACCTCAAATGGCTTTTGGATACGTTTCTGCATAGTATAATTGACTACACTTAAGGTATCGGGAACATTTTCAGCAATGAATGATAGATTTGCAATAACGCCTCTGCCCTTTGCATCCACAATAGCTTGTCTTTTATACTTGTAAATAATTAGGGAGTTAGTATTGTTAGCTTCCCCTTTCTTCCATGTATTGGTAGGTAAATAAAATTCAATACCCAAATCTTTCAGTTTTTCAATCTGAGCGTAGGCTGTAGTTGTGAATAATAAAATTAGGCTTAGGAAGAAAAGTTTTCTCATGAGGCAATTTTGATAATAAAGTTAGGTAATCTCTCCTAAATATTACTGTCACAAAAAATCAAATGACTTATAATCCTGCTCTAAATAGCCGAAAACAAATAATAACATTTTCTGTTTTAAGAAAATGGCTTAACTTTACTTAGCCAAATTTCAGCTTATGTTCCGTTATCTTATTGTTTTTAGCCTGTTTCTTTTCTCATCAATAGCTTGCAGAAAAGCCGCACCGAGATTGGCCTTTATGAATACGGCTACCATTATAGGTCAAAACCTATCTATGACAGCTTGTGGTGCCGCATATAGAATGATCATTCACGGTAGTTCAGAAGTTGGTGCACAGTTTAACAGCTTACCTTCAGGTAGTGGCATAGATCTTACTACCGCTACTTTCCCATTGGAAGTAAAGATCAACTGGCACCATAACACAGGCAGTAGTTGTGATACATTGGTGAATATAATTACCATTGACAATGTAGCTTTGATACCATAAGAGCGTATAAGCAATGAAATGATTGACAACCTTATTTTCTATGGTGGCTAATAGACATTTTGTTACTTTTGCTGAAATAATCCATTTAGGATTGATTAGAAATAATGGCTGATAATAACAGATATAATTTACGTGGCGTATCTGCCCAAAAAGAAGATGTACATAAAGCAGTAGCAAAATTAGATAAGGGATTATATCCCAATGCATTTTGCAAAATCTACCCTGATTATCTGGGCAATGACCCCGATTTCTGTAATTTGATGCATGCTGATGGAGCAGGCACTAAATCTATTTTAGCCTACTTATATTGGAAAGAAACCGGCGACCTGAGTGTATGGAAAGGAATAGCTATTGATAGCATAGTGATGAATATTGACGACCTGCTTTGTGTAGGTGCTACAGGGCCATTCACCTATTCAAGCACTATAGGGCGTAATAAACACCTTGTACCGGGAGAGGTGATATCTGCCATAATAAATGGCACTCAGGAATATTTTGACCAACTTAGTGAATATGGCATAGATGTATACCTGATGGGGGGAGAAACTGCCGATGTGGGTGATGTAGTGAGAACTGTGATAGTAGATGGCACTATGGCATGCCGTATGGAACGTAGCAAATTGATAACCACCGAAAAAATGGTAGCTGGCGATGTGGTGGTTTCATTAGCTAGTTATGGGCAGGCTACTTACGAGGCCGAATATAATGGTGGTATGGGCAGTAATGGATTGACAAGTGCCCGCCACGAAATGCTTAAAAAGGAATATGCCCACAAATACCCCGAAAGTGTAGACCCTAACCTGCCCGACGAAGTAGTATATAATGGCAAATTTGCAGTTACAGATGCCACACCTACCCCACTAGACATTGGCAAACTAATACTCTCACCTACCCGTACCTATGCACCAGTTGTACTAGAAATATTGAAACATCATTTCGACAAAATACACGGTATTATACATTGTAGTGGTGGTGGCCAAAGTAAGTGCCTGCATTATCTGCCTGGCCCATTAAGAGTGGTTAAGAATAACTTGTTACCAATACCTCCTTTGTTCCAAATGATACAGGAATCTGCAGGTACTGAATGGAAAGAAATGTATCAGGTATTCAATATGGGCCAAAGGTTGGAAATCTTTACTGACCGGGATACAGCTGAGCACATAATAGCCATCTCCAAAAGCTTCAATATAGATGCACAGATATCAGGCTATGTAGAAAATGCAGATAAAAAAGAGGTGGTAATAGAAAGTGAGCATGGCAGGTTTGTTTACAACTAATCGGGTTGTTAAGGGAAACACAAATACACTATTTCTAGTTGAAAAATGGTTTCATAGATTTGGTTAATTGAATTGTGGCACGAAATGTGTTGCAATAAAATGACATTGTAAACAATCAAAATTTATCTTTATGAAATTCAAAGGCTCATTATTAACATTATTATGCGTATTCCTGTTCAGTACGCTATTTGCACAGGATAAAATCTTCAAAAAAAATGGGGAGGTAATTGATGCTAAAGTAAAGTCTGTAACACCTGAAATGATTACGTTCAAAAAATTCGATAACCCAGATGGTCCTGATTATTCTATTCCTAAACAAGATGTGGTGAAAATTAAATACCAGAACGGTAGTGAAGATATTTTTGAAGAAAATAATGATAGGATAGGAGTAACTTCATCAAACATTAATAACAGAACAAAAACTGCAATCAATAATAATATCGTATCATTTGCGCCTATAGAATTCTCTGACAATGGTTATGGTGTAGGTCTATCTTTCGAGCGCTTATTGGATAAAACTGGTTGGGTAAGTTTATTTGTTCCAGCCTACCTTACTTTTAGTAGCCGAAGTATAAAAAATTTCAATACCGGCCAATATGATATACATCACTCGCCCATGTTCTACCTGGCACCAGGTATAAAAATATATACCAACCTAAATAGCACAAGAAAAGCAAAATATTCAATCTGCCCTTCTCTCGTTTTCGCTACAGGCAGTGGCTATAATAGTGATAATGGTGACGTTGCAGAACAAAGTAGGACACAGATGGGGGCAATGGTATCTTTTGGATGGAATTATTTCCCATCTAACCACCTTTATATGGGCTTTGACTTAGGTTTAGGTGCAACCTATACTAATTCTTATGGAGGACAAACTGCAGGAACAACAGGTTTAAGCCATGCGTCTTTACGTGTTGGTTATAGATACCACGATAGGAATAATGTTCCAGTAAACAAATTCTAGTATCAATTTTATACAAAACAACAAGACCTGCACCATTAGATGCAGGTCTTGTTGTTTTGTATTTATTAGATTTATTGTTCTTACCCATGATCTACTCAGACATGAATGGCAAATGGAGTAATTGACAATACTTATAAGATTAATTTCAAAACTTATTTTGTAAGTATCAACTTGAAATAATTAGATTTGCTAAAAAAACACATGCACAATTCACTTAAGCTTTTTCGCGATACAAACAAGGAAAACCTGTTTGCTCAGGTTGAGAATTTTATTGCATCCCAGAATTTATCGGGTATGAGTATATCTATAGAACATGATGGCAATGAAATAGTAGCATTGTTAGGTTATATAGATGGAAATGAAGCTAATCTTACCTATAAGTTAGTATCAAAGGAAATCGGTCAACTGTCTGTCCTATCCGACAAAGAAACACAAGACATAATTAATAATGTGGCTAATGAAATGGGATCTTTCGTTTGCCAAAGCGTTGTATATAACGAAGGGCTATTATCTATTGCATTTCTTATTGCAAATTAATATTAATCAAGGGCAATTTGTCTAATCTTAAAAATGCCATCAGGTGCTGGTAGTTCGTCACAGCATCTGATGCTTTTTTTAATACAGCTAAATCTTACTCTTAATATCAATTACCAAATCCTGAAAATGGTGGTCGGCCTTAATGTGTGGGTTCCAGGCAAATCCCAGGTCCATAAGGTCAATAACTTCAGTAATAG
>CAIWHI010000915.1 GCA_903912435.1 uncultured Bacteroidota bacterium
AAGGTAGATACCCTGCAGGATGGGGAAGTTGTGTATGATTTGCAAACCTGTGGGTGCCAGGAACTTAATAATATAAAAAGCAAGGCTGGTAGTGAATAAGAAAAAGGAATTGACCACACCATAAGAAATCATCAACCCATTGAAAGCACCACCAGCTCTTTGCGATAATATAGCCAGGATGCCGAACAACAATGATAATAACAGCATTGGTACCTTCTCCAATATTGAACCTGCACTTAACTTCCTGCCCCTATAAAAGTCGAAAGCTATCAATAAAACAGGCAAGGTAACAGCAGCCGACTTAGACAGGCAGGCAAGCAGGAAATAGGCCATCACCATTAATAAATGCCTCTTTTTTAGTCCAGAATCAAGGTAAAGCAGGTACTGATTTATAGCCAGGAGGTAGCAATGTGCATAGAGTACATCTTTAAGTTCTGATATCCAGGCTACAGATTCCACGTGAAGGGGATGTATGCCAAACAGCAGAGAAACCACCATTGCGGTAATATCCTGTCCGCTTAGCCTTTTTGCAACTATGAATACAATATAAGTATTAACAAGATGAAGTACAATATTGGTAGTGTGGTAGATAAGCGGATTTAGCTCAAAAAAATGGTACTGAAAAAGGTGAACCGTGCTTGTGAGTGGGTGGTAGTTGCCCGTATAAAAGGAAGTGAAAATAGCTACAACCCCATGCCAGCTAAAATCACGCAAATAGGGATTATTAACAATATAGAAATCATCATCAAAACTGGTAATACCATTATTAAATGCCTGTGAATAGACCAGTGCAGTAAAGGCTACAATGGCAAAAGGCACCCATTTAGGTAAAGTAATAGCCATAACCTCTTTTGACAATGGTTGATTTATTAAAGGACTTTGCCTTACTGTAGGATTTTTTTTTTGCTTACCAGCCATAAATTAGAATAGCTTTCAGGCCCTTCACGACCTTAAGACCAAAGATAATGACTTATGTGGTCTTTTTTATGCAATGCAATCTACCTGTAAACCTGAAAAGAATTTTGCCTATTCAATATCTAGTATTAAAGATAAAAAAACGGATGCCGGGATTATTTGGCATCCGTTTATATAAATGAATACTTTGAACCTTACTTACTTAAAACCACCTTATTGGTATAAATGGTATTTAGCGATTGTATTTTAACCAGGTAATTGCCTGGTGTCAGATTATTGAGTTCGAGGGTAGATTTATTAACACCCATAGGCAACTCGTTTGTCTTTGTTTGGTAAACTATCCTACCACTAATGTCGGAAATGGAGATAGTTAATTGGCAAGACTGGCTAAGGTAATACTGGATATTAATATCTGATGTGGTAGGATTAGGGTAACAATTAAACACAATCATATCATTTTCAATAGTGTTCACTCCTGTTCTTACTGGGAATGGATTTACCAATGGTGGGTTATTGCCTGGGTTTGAACCAAGTACCGAACTAGCAATTCTTAAATGCCTTTCACCATCCAGGTTCACCCATTGCGCATCATTGGTTTTGGTATATGACCTTGTATCTGTTCCGCTTATATGAATAAAGTCGCCCTGCACCCTTGTTTTATTAATATCAAAAAGAAGGTAACCGCGCATAGTGAATTCAATGTATTTAAACCATGGGTCCATAGCCATAATTGCAGCAGGAGTTGCAGGTGGGGTGCCGGCTGTAGAGGTAATACTTGACCCTATAAATTCTGTAGCCACAGAACCACCACCGGTAGCCGAAACATAAGTTGAATCAGCACCTGGTAGGTCCATAGCCCATGAACTATGTATATCTCCGGAAAGGAATACCACATCCTTTATATGGTTTTGAGAAATATGGTTAAACACTCTTTTTCTTTCAGCAGGATAGCCATCCCATTGGTCGCCATTAGCTATTAGGGTGGTTGTTAACACGTTGTACGAAAGTGGGGCTACCATAACCTGACTACCTACAATTTTCCACCTGGTAGACGTATCAGAAAGGTTAGATTTTAACCAGTTAAGCTGAGTAGTGCCCAACATTTTTCTATTAGTATCAATCAGGTAAGTATTAGTAGAAGGTATTGCCGAACCCAAAGATGAATCACGGCCCTCGAGGCGGGTATCGAGCATTACCAAATTAAAGAGTTTACCGAAATTAAAATTACGGTGAATGATGGTATCGTTTCCGGTGGCAATAGGTCTAATAGGGTTCCACTCAAAATAAGCCTTTTTTGCAGCATTTTTTCTTACAAACCAATTTCCTTGTGTGGCAGGGTCATGGTTCAAAGCACTCTGAAACCATGAATTATCACATACTTCATGGTCATCCCATACCATTATTAGAGGGTATTGTTGCAACATAGCCCTTAGGTCCTGGTCAAGCTTGTATTGAGACTCCCAAAGACGGTAATCACTAAGCATATAGGCATCACGGGTAAAAGGGTGGAAACGGCTGGTATCGGTTCCCGAACCGCCACCGCCAGCGCGATATTCGTAATAAAAGTCGCCAAGATGTACTATAGCTGAAAGGTCATTTCTTTTTGAAATATCATTATAGGCATTAAAATATCCTGCCTCAAAATCAGAGCAGGAAAATACTGCCAATCTGATACTATCTACATCGCCAACAGGCAATGTTTTTGTTCTACCCATAATAGAAATAGCACTGCCTGATATGAAACGGTAATAATACCAGGTATTAGCAGAAAGACCGGTTACATCAACTTTTACAGTATAGTCTTTAGTTGAATCAGTGGTGACCGTTCCGGAATTTACAATATGGGCAAATAAAGTATCAGTAGCTACCTGCCAGTTTACACTTACCGACCCTACACTTGTAGGTGTATATCTTGTCCAAATAATAACCCTGTCGGAAAGCGGGTCGCCAGAAGCTACACCATGGTAAAAGGGTGCCAATAAGGTATTTACAGCAGGCCTTGGTGGCATGGCTGGTAGCTGGGCCGAGGCTGAAAGGGATAATAAAATAAATGCAAAAAGCGGGTAGAATACCTTCATAAACACAATTTTAGAATGTAAAAATATGGTTATGATGTTTCTTTATTATTTAGGCCGTATTAGTTTAATGTTAAATAAATGGAATGGCGCGGTAGGTCAATGTTCAGATTTGGTGATTAAAAAATCCTTCGAAATTTCCGGGTCTTTCTTACCCATCCAGGGGGCAGATTGCCAGTCACTTGTAGTTGTAAAAATATAATCTTTACGGCCTCCATTTACCTTTATAGGCATGGTAAAATCGGGCAGGATATTGGTAAACCTGTAATGAAAACTATCATCCTTCACATAATACTCCAACTGAGGCACCATCTTAGTGCGCAGGTATTGATTGAAAAATGGTTTTAGGTTAAGACCAGTAGTGTTATTGATATATTCTTCAACCTGGGTGGTCGTTACTGTTTGGTGATAAAACTCCTTTCCCATCCCACGCAGCATTTTCCTGAATTTTTCATCATCATTCAGCATTACCCTTATCATATGAATAATGGCTGCACCCTTATTGTACATATCACCCGAGCCCTCATCATTTACCCCGTACTCACCTATGATATTCTTATCATTCCGTATATTCGCCCAGCCACCCCTGTTATACTCCATTCCCTTTTCTTTACCCAATAACCATTCGGCATAGAGCGATTCTGAGTAGGAGGTAAGTCCCTCATGAATCCACATATCGGCAATGTCTTTTGAAGTGATATTGTTGCCAAACCACTCGTGGCCACTTTCGTGCACAATTATAAAGTCGAAGTTCATGCCAATACCTGTACCAGACCTGTCACGTCCCTTGTAGCCCATCAGGTAATTATTACCATAGGCCACAGCGCTTTGGTGCTCCATACCCAGGTAAGGGGCTTCAACCAGTTTGTACCCATCTTCATAAAACGGATATGGCCCCATCCAGTATTCAAAGCAATGAATCATATCCTTTACCATTGCAAAATGTTTACGTGCCTGTCCTTCATGGTAAGCCAAAGGATAAAAATCCAGGTCAAGTAGGCCTTTTTCGCCTATTAGGGTATCGTGCCAATGGGCATAATTGCCCAGGTAAAAGGTGGCATCATAGTTGTTTATAGGATTAGCCACATGCCATAACATATCACCTTTGGGAGCGCTAATAGACCTTTGTTGCCACCTACCATTACTTACCACCATGGCATTACCTGTAGCCCTGATACTTAGATTCATGCCACTATCTGGTTCATCCCATTGGGCATCCTTGCATGGCCACCACACACTTGCCCCTAGTCCCTGGCAGGATACAGATGCCCAAAGATTACCCAGGCTATCGTGCGACCAGGTAAAGCCGCCATCCCATGGTGGGCGAACAGCCTCATGTGGAGCACCTTCATATTCCACATAAATAGTGTGGGTACTGCCTATCTTCCATTTATGAAAATCACCTTTTATCCACCACACATTTCCTTCCCTGGCGTATTTCAATACTACCATTTCCTATTTCATTACATCATTCTGGGGGGAGTTGTTATCCCCTTCGCGGGAGGCTTCTTTGATGGTCAGTGGCTCCTGAAGGTCAATCTGGAAACTATCTACAGGGGTACTAATAACCTTAAATGTAATGATATTGTGCCCTTTGATTGTTCTTGTGACAGTATCAATACTGATGTCCAGGTCATACTTCTGCACATCCCACCATGCCCTTCCACGGCCATTGCTTCCCCTTAGGGTATCGGCATGGGTGAATGCCCGGGCACTGCCTGAGGTGATAACAATAAGAAAAAGTATGAATAACAATGAATGAGAACGGGACATGGAATAAATATAGAATTTCAAAGGTAATGATTGTGCGATTCCTTTTAATAGCTTGATTATTTGGAAAATTAAATCTTAAAATAAGACCTAAATAACCACCTTGCAGATTTGCTATTCAACCATTGCACAATTATTACTACTTTTGAGGCTACATGAAGCATTTGCCAAACCTGCTGACACTGGGTAATTTATTTTGTGGTTGTATAGCTATAGTATATATCCTTACTGCACAGCCATATACCAGCATGACCCTGGCCGATGGCACAGGACTACCCACATGGCGCTGGGTATATGGTGCTGAACAAATGTACCTGGGTAGCATCTTCATAGGCATAGCAGCAATTTTCGACCTGTTTGACGGACTTGCCGCAAGGGCTCTTAGAATCTTTTCACCAATAGGTAAAGACCTTGATTCATTGGCTGATGTGGTTTCTTTTGGGGTAGCACCATCGTGTATTCTCTTCAAATTGCTTTGGGATGCATCAATGCAGGAGAAAAATGCTATGGATGTAGATATGTTAAGTATGGTGCCGGCATTTGTATTGGCTTGCTGTGCTGCATTACGCTTAGCTAAGTTCAATATAACATCTACCCAGCAAAAAAGTTATTTCATAGGTATGCCATCACCAGCAGCGGGTATGTTTGTTGCGTCCTTCCCATTAATACTATGGTCTAATCCTTATAACCTCATTGCATCATTTGAGCATAATGGCTTTGCACCTACATGGGTGGTTAATCTTTGCCAGTTTACCGCAAGGGCGCAACATATGCTCACCAATGTGCTTGAAAATAAATGGACCATCTACCTCATCATAGGTTTACTGTCGTGGTTAATGAACTCTAATGTGAAGTTTATTAAGTTGATGCCTACCCGCTGGGCATTAAAATATACCTGGCCTCAATTAATCATAGTATTGGCAAGCCTTGTGGCTCTACCGTTTTTACAGGTAATTGCATTCCCGGTAATATTTGTACTCTACATAATATTGTCAATCATATATAAGCAACCCGAACCTGACAATATTGTAACCGCTTAATCAATTTTTTTAAAAATACTCGTGATGAAATTTACAGCACACATCAATATAATGCCTCTTAAGGAATTGCTTGACCCACAGGGTAAGGCAGTAAGTAATAGCCTGCACAATCTGGGCCTGACCAATGTTACCAATGTGCGCATTGGCAAACACATATGCCTGAGCATGGAAGCCAAAGACGCCGAAGAAGCCGAAAAAATGACCACCGAAGCCTGTAAAAAACTATTGGCCAATCAGGTTATGGAGTCATTTAAGTTTACCCTTAAGGAAGAATAGTTTTCAGTACCCTTATTGGAATTCCTCTGGTGGTGTAACAGGATGTAAATAATGCCATTAATTACCAAACCAAATGGTGTCACCAGAGACTATTCCACGCAGTTTTTTGACTTTTAACTTTTGACTTTTAACTTTGAAAGGACTCTACCTCATTCCATCACCAATAGGCAATCTCGGGGATATCACCTACCGGGCGGTAGAGGTTATGAAGTCGGCAGAGGTAATACTGTGTGAGGATACCCG
>CAIWHI010000916.1 GCA_903912435.1 uncultured Bacteroidota bacterium
ATCAAAAATAATTTTCAAACCTGAGATAAAGATTGCCGGATAATCAGGTTTGCTTTTAAAATTTAAATAAGAATGCCAATTAGTTGAATGTCAGCTAATTGGCATTTCTAGTTTTATTTAGCCATATGTCATAAATAATATTATGATGGATTGCAAATCCACTACCATTTGGGACGGGATTAGAAATCCCGTTCAGCACTTTATTAAAATCCCGACCAGCTTACGCTCTTTATTGCTCCTTAACAACCATTGTTATGGCCTGCCTTATATAAACCACAGCTATTGTACCAATGCTAATGAGTAATCCTGCACCGGCTATTGATGAAACGGTGAGGGCTTTTGAAACATAAAGCATCACTTTCTGAAAATTTGTATTTCCTTGGAAGGTGAGCATATAGCCTTTTATCATACCTGCCGCTATCAATGAAAACCAAAATACCCCAAGGCTATATTGGCATATCCAATATTGGGTGCCTATTAGCTTTTTAGCTTTGTCTTTGATATTGTCTATGCCCAGCATATAGCTAAATCCTGATAACAATATCATGGTGTTGATGCCAATAGTAGTACCCATGGCATGGGCTACAGTGAAATGGGTGCCATGTGTATACCTGTTAATAGCCGGAACCGACATAAGGAGTGCCAATAGCAAGTTAAGGAATACCCAGAATTCGGATGCTATCAGGTATCTGTAGGTGATCAGGTTCCTGTAACGTCTGCGAGTATCTAGTGTGTTTTTAAAGCCCTGTACCATCCTTATAAAAAATACCCATTCTGTCATGCTTATCAGGTATGATGTATCCCTAATCCATGATGAGGCAGGGAGGTTGTATACATGGTGCCCCCAATTGAACATGAGATTAGACAGGCCAAGAATATAAAAGAAGAAGGCCGGGTAGCCCCTTGCAATATTTTCATTCCCGCTAATCTTTACCATTAAATATAGTGAAGTGCCATATAGAATCTGGTTCCATGCACCTACAGATGAACCATTTGCCTTCCATTGTATGGTTACCTCTCTAAGGTAGGATTGCCTGAACCAGGGTATTTGCCATAGGTTTTGTTCCAAGAATGTGAGGAGGAAGAACAAAAGCCCTGTAGACCACATCCATACATACATTGGCTGGTTAGCAGCACTTTTGAACCAGGGTAGAAAATAACTCCCCATAAGGAGTACCCAGCTAATGAGCAGTGGTAAACAAAGTGCTGGTGGAAATTCCCAGTATTCCCTACCACCAAATTGTTTCATAGCATAGCATGTAAAAATGGCAATGATGGTGCCAATCCAGGTAATAATGTATAGTTTTTCTAAAGCCCTGGACTGGTTGGTAAACCCAAATGCATCATTTTTGAAGTGCATTATACAGGCTGATGCTCCAGAAATTATCCAAAATAAAGCTGCTGAAACGTGAAATGGTCTTAACTGGTAAAAGGGTAAGAATTGGTTGTAGGTTTCGGGAAAGAGAAATGCCCAGGATGCCAGTAAACCAAATGCAAGGGTAGCTATCAGGAGCAGTAATGATGATATAATATGTAACCGGATGAATTGATGCATTTTAATGGTCGAGATTGTAATTGCCAGATAATGTAACCTTTTCCTTTGGTACTATATTCCTGCCACTTTTATCCACCCACCTCAGGAAGGCTATGATATTATTGATCTCCGCATCTTTAAGGTGAAAATTAGGCATTTTGGCTGTGCCAGTGGTGATAAAGGCCCTTATATATGCTTCGTTTTTAACCGGGTCGGAGGCTATATTAGTTAGGTCGGGACCCATATATCCACCCAGGCCATATAGCTGATGGCAGGTCTGGCAGTTTTTTTGTTGCCAGGTATTGAACCCCGCTATTGCAGCGGTATCTGGTTGAGTTGCTGTTGGGTCTTTTTGGTCGCACTGGCTATAAACCAGATAAGTATATATTGAGAATATAACAAAAAGTGATGTCCAAACTAAAACCTTCATATGCGGCAATTATAAAAACAGTCTACTTATTCTACTGGTTGGGGAAAGGCTATATTGAGGGAACTCAATTCAAGCGCAGCCTTATCAAGTTCATCCTTCATTTTGGCTATATAATGGTTACTTTCCTTTTTGAAGTAAACCACCAGGTTATTATAATACTCTATGCCTTCCAGCAGGTTTTTACGGAAGGTTAGCAGGTATTTTACCTGTTTAGCATTCAACAAGCTATCGGTTTCTATTTTCTTAATGAGATAGTCTATATAAATCTGCAATTCGTTGATGAACATATTAGGGCGGGGTAGTGAATTGAGAATATTCCACTTGCCATAAATATGGCCTACCATCTCAGCGAGGGTAAATATGCCTGAAAAATAAGCCAGGTTTGGCCCGGGGCATATGGTTACTGCTGATAAATTGTGTGACAATGGGATATTATCTTTCAACAACACACCTGCTCCTAATCCTTCGCACAGGCAATCTTTTTCTGTGATGCGTTCAAACTCTTGCTCATACAGGTCAGTAGGCAGGTGCTTTTCCCTAAGCTGTTTTATTTTCAGGTTTTGGTATTCCCGCGATGCGGTGCAAACTGCCTCGGGGGTAAGTTCGCTATCTGATGATAAGAATTTTTTAAAGCAAGGGCTGCCCGGCCTGTCTTTTTCTATTCTTTCAAGCCTTTGTTGCTGGCTGGTTGTCCTCCTGAAGTTGTTGAACGGAATGCCTAAAGGGGATGCATTACTTAGGTAATAGTCTTCTTTTTTAGCATTGGCCAATTCATTGAGGGTATTCGTGTCCACATTTGTGGCCTCCGGAACTAGAAGAAATGGGCTTCCCCAACCGGTTCCATTCAGGTTATAATACTCCATCAGGAATTCGTTCTCTTTAGCTGTGCCTATACCACCCTGGACTGTGATTTTTAGTTCTGGAACATTTTTAAACCCAGGTATATTCCGGCCTGCTATTGCAGATGCACAAAGTGCAAATATTTCCTCAGTAAGTTCTTCTCTCTTATTTTTAAATTCTTCTAATATTGGACCCAGTAGCAAACCTTCGGTAGGGAAGGCATGGCCGCCGCAGTTGAGGCCTGATTCTATACGGTATTCAGAAACCCAAATGCCTTTTTTAGCTAAAATCTTACCCTGTACCAGTGCTGACCTGAAATCACTTACTTTTAATATGATCCTCTTCTTCAGCTGCCCATCAGCATCAGGGAAAAAGTCGGGGAATTGCTCAATATAATTATACAGGCGTGGATTGTACCCAGCAGAAAAAACAACAGATGAGGTAAGGTTACTGGTTGCAAACCCACGAAGGGCAGCAGACGCATCTGAAAATTCCATAGGTAATTCTACACCTGCGGCATCCTTATTCATCCTGTCGCATTTCGACATGATGTTTACATCTATTTTGCCAGGTTTAATTCTGTTACGTAAGTTATTTTGTAGCTCCAGTTTTGTAGCTTCATCACTTGTTTCCAACATTTCCTGGTAGGCAATTTTGACCGGAGAATCGTTTGGAAGGAGGTCGAAATATTTTACAAGATCATTATTACCTTCGAATGGAAGTGTTTTAATATCATCAATTTGGCGATTGATGATATCATTCAGTAAATTCAGGTATTCTTTAATTCTTCTTGCCCTATGGTCTTCATCTTTAGTATGAATAGGGTGGTAATGTGTACCGGATTCCTTACAATGGTATTCCCTCATTTTTTCTATAAGATGGTCGTCCATAATAGAGACAACAGATGTAATGCCATATTTAGCCACCTTTACCGGAGTATCAATACTATAACCTAATCCTAATACCGGAATATGAAAACTATGTAATTCTGGTTTGTTCATTTTTTACGATTATAATAATGGCTCAAAATTTGGAGCGTAATTATTTGCTATATTTAAGTTGCTATTTCTGTACTTATATTCATTTAATTTTAAGACAAAAAAACTCCGAAAAATGGAATGTATATTCCAATAAAATGTGGTGTTTAGATTTTGCAATAATGATTAAAAAGAACTAGCTAGAGATGGTTTTTGCAATTACCACTTCAATAGGCGAATGTCCCCATATATTTAATGAAATAGCATGATGAAAATCATCACAATAAATGATGGGCATCATGCAGGCTGCAAGCCGCTGAACTCAATTTTGGGTTCTAATTAATGATTTTAAACAAATTGGAAATCCCAAACGAATTACCCGAAAAAACGCCTGCCGAATCAGAAATTACAATGACTATGGTGGTTTACCCCAATGATACCAACCCAATGGGTATGCTACAGGGTGGACGCCTGGTGCAGTGGATGGATACTGCATCAGCAGTATGTGCACAAACCCATGCAGAAAGGATTGCCGCTACAGTATCACTCAACAAAATGTTATTCAGAAAACCCGCAAAGACCGGTGATATCATTACTATTAAGGCTAAAATAACCCGTGCATTTACCAGTAGCATGGAAATTTTCGTTCAGGCATGGGCCCGAAAAGTATTAAATCGGGAAACGTACTTAATTAATGAAGCTTATTTTACCTTTGTGGCCCTCGACGATAATGAGCATCCGGTTTTGGTACCTAAAGTAAGGCCCGAAACCGATGAAGAACAGTATCAGTATGAGCATGCATTAATAAGGAAAAACCATATAGAATAAGTTAATAATGATTATATTCAGAGAGTTTACATTTGATTCAGCACATTTTTTGCCAAGGGTACCTGAAGACCATAAGTGCCGCGCCATACATGGACATACCTATAAATTGAAGGTATATATTGAGGGCCCACTTGATGATGAACTAGGCTGGGTAGCTGACTTTGCCGGTGTGAAAAAAGTAATCAGTGAAACCATTGACCTTATAGACCATAAACTGCTGAATAATATAGAAGGGCTTGAAAATCCTACCTGCGAGATAGTAGCCGTATGGTTGTGGAATAAAATAAAACAAGACATTCCCGGATTGGTAAGAGTAGAGCTTAATGAAACTCCTACTTCGGGTGTGATTTATGAGGGAAGGTAAGCAATAATGTGAACCACCTATTGGAGCTTAATATTACTTAGTACTCAAAATATTCAGATGATTATTATTGGCAATGCATTTTGGTTTGGAATAGATCTACTCTATTCCAAACCAAATGTTTGTGCCAGGATTTTGCAATTGCACTAAGACTATGGCGTTGGCTGATTGAAAGACCCGCTAAAAACAGTAGAATCTGTACTGGTATAAGTAAATGTACCTAACATATCTGGTACGAATGCTGTTAAAGTAATTGTGCCATGTGCCACTCTTGTATTTCCACTGAAATCTCTAAAGTATAAGGAAACAAATTGGTGGATGCTATCAATAGGGAAAGTTCCTAAAGTATGCGTAAAATGGAAAAAATTCACAACAGCATTACCATTTGCACATTGTCCACCGAAAGATAAAAAGGACGTATCAGATCTGAAATCAGAAGTGCTATCATTCATGTAAAGGCTAGATCCACTGCTCGAAGTGGCACTAATGAAGTGGTGTGTGGTAGTTGTTCTATGAGCTGTTTTAGTGCATCCTGAAATGATCAGGCATGCAAGTGCCATCATTGATAATGTAGTTTTCATATTTTAATTTTAGTTTATGATTAAAGGCCATTAAGATTAAAAGAACCGGTTATTAGAGTAGAATCAATACTTGTAAAGACAAATTATCCTGTAAAATCAGTTGTAATAGTAATACAAGTTATTATGCAATGAGCTTCTATTGCATTGCCATAAAAATATTTGAAATTGCAAACCATAAGCTTGTTTGCATTGTCTATTGGGAATGTTCCTAAAGTGGAGGTGTAATGATTAATATCCATTAGTACCCCACCGATTGGACCTTGACCTTCAGAGCCAAAATGAATTGAATAAGAAGAAGATTTATAATTAAAATTGGGTACTTTTAAATTAGAGCCATTACTTGCAGAGACTCTGAAAAAATGACCGGAAGTAGTAGCCCTGTAGGCAGATTTTGTGCATCCCAGGTAAAGAATGCCTGTAAGTAAGATTAAGGATAGGGTGGATTTCATTTTAATGAAAAATTACGTAGTGATAAAGGGAATTTAATAGTTTTCGATCTTTTAAGGTGTTTTGGGCATTTTCAATTACATACTTAGTAAGACAGACTATAAAGTAAATTGGTTTGCTAGTTTATGAATAATAATTTTGTTAATGAAATTGATTTGCCTGAAATTAAACCGGATCTTTATACCACAAAATAAAATTCTTAGTATTACGTTTCACAAGCACAGTATATTTGAGGAATTTAAGACTTATACATTTTAGCATTTTGCGTAAAAATACAGTAACAACTTTATGGATATTGGGAATATTGATGTGTCTTGCACAAATATGGCTTCCCGGCTATTACTTAACAGGTGACGGTCCTTGCCATTTGTATAATGCGCAAATAGTGCATGATATTTGGAACGGCCAGAATATCCGTTTTTATAAAAGCTATTTTGATATCCTTTACCAGCCTGACCCTAACTGGTATGCTACAGCCATTTTCGCTCTATTGCTATTTATAGTAAAGGGTGTATTTGTTGAGAAAATTGTATTGACCATCTACATGGCTATGTATTTGGCAGGGTTTCAAAGACTACTGAAAAAGATTAATCCTAATGTGGGCTTGTGGCCCCTGGTTATTTTCTTTTTTCTATTTCCACATACTTTGGCTAAGGGGTTTTACAATTTTTCGTTTAGTATAGCTTTTTATTTTTGGATGGTATGGGCGTGGATTGGGTTTTTAGAAAAGAATACCATTTGGAAGGCAGTACGTTTTTTTCTGTTTACCATATTGGTTTATTTCAGCCATTTAATGTCCTTTGAATTTGGTGTTTTTACATGTTTTAGTATCCTGGTTTCATGGGCATATTGCATAAAAGCAAATAATACAAGTGTGCAACCAATATTTTACTTTTTGAAACAATTTGGCTTCCTCGCCTTATTATTGTTGCCTTTTTTACTACTAATGGTTTCTTTTTCTGATAAGCAGGGAGGTATGCAATTGCAATTGCAGCACCATTTTTATCGGATGGAGGAATTGCTTAGATTTAAATATGCAGTAAGTTCAAGTAGTCTTGAAGTGCCTTTTGCTATTTCAGCATCAGTGATCATAGTGATAATGCTGGGTATTAGTATATGTAAATTTTGCAATAATTGGAAGCCTGGTCCCTTCTATGGTTTAATAATCTGTTTTTTGGGTTTATTGTTCGTCTATATATTTTTCCCGGAATCGTTTTTAGGTAGGTTGATTTTAATAACTATGCGGGTGCAACCTTATTTGTTTGTAATAATGGCAAGCATTGTTGCTATGATAACTAAACCGGGGAAATTATTAAATATTGCAGCCATAATTATTTTCATGTGCTTTATAGGTATGGGAATTTCCAGAATAAATGTAGGGCTAAGGTCATCGCGAGCAATAGATGATATATTATCTGCTAGAAGCTATATAAAGCCCAACTCGGTTGTACTTCCGCTTAATTTTTCATTAAACGGGAAGGAT
Organism: uncultured Bacteroidota bacterium; assembly: GCA_903912435.1. Lineage (GTDB taxonomy): Bacteria > Bacteroidota > Bacteroidia > Chitinophagales > Chitinophagaceae > Nemorincola. The sequence goes on from CAIWHI010000916.1 coordinate 7,482, forward strand.
GCTGATGGTAAGATTATTGGTGATAATAACTGGTTGTTTTGCCATGTAACAGACTATTTAGGTTTGGAAAAACCATTAATTATTCTGGATAATTACGAGGCTAATATGGGCTATTTCCCTGTAAGATGGAAGGAGGATAAGAACCCATATTGGCACCTTGCTACTTTTGATGGTATTGAGGCAGTACCCCCATCGGCAGATATCGCGGCTTATAAGAATAAGTCTGGAGTAGATATTGATTATATAATATTTTGGTGTTGGGAATCTAAATGGTTGGAAGACCCTCATTTTAATACATTATACCACCAGTTAAACAAAAACTATCATTTGGTGTTTTCTTCCAGTACGAACAGGACGATGCTTTACCAGCGTAATTGATTTTTATTTAGCCTTTATTTCATCAAACAAACTATAGAATTTACCATTGAATTCTATTTGCAAAGGGTTTTCTTTGTACCAGGGAATGTTTTTATGGGTATTTACCTGAGCCTGAATATGCAGGTGTGGTTCCAGGCTAAAACCGGAATTGCCGGCTAGTCCTAATGGCTGGCCTGTAAATACTGTTTGCCCCTCGTGTACAAATACAGAACCAAATTTAAGATGCGCCATAAAAACATAGAAATCACCACCATTTATTAATACCTGATTGGTGTTGGTGGGGCCACGTTTATGATTTGGTGGGATATTGTCGGGGTTATTATTTTGGGTTTTGGCAATTATACCATCACATGGGCTATAGAGGGTATCATTGAATATTTCGTAATCGGTGAGTTTTTTTGAAAATATACTATTGGCCCTATTGCCATATTTGTTCAATTTCACAATATCCATAGCTAAGATTGTACCTCTTATATTATAATGAAACAGGTTTGTGGGTAAGCCCTTGCCGCCCTGAAAAACAAAGTAATTACCATGCCTGAAGGGTAATGCGAGATTGATTTTTGAATAGGGTTTTCTTAATGTTCCTGTGAAATATAATATAGTCAATGAGATGAAAAGTAGGGTAACGGTATGCATGACGCCAGTTGTAATAAATGATCTTTTTCCTTGTTCATCATTAGATTTATAAACCAGTTGGTAAACTAGTTTAATTGCAAACGTAAGTATGAATATATATTTAAGGTAAACTGACAAAAACACCCATGTGCCAAATAAATAGATGAAAATTGCCATGGCAATAGCCAATAAATAGGAGGGATAGCTATAGGTTATTTTACCATTAGCATATTTGCGTAGTACCCAAATGCATAATCCTGCAAATAATAGAGTGATTATAAGTAGGGTATAAACGATCATAATCCGGGGTGTGAATTATTATGGCCTTGCAACGTCAAATACACCGTTAGTAACAGAAAATGTATCTGCAACAAAATTAAAAGTTCCTGTGATGGAATAGGCAGTATCATTGCCTGAGGTTATCTTATTTACCTTCATGGCTATTTGGCCGAAAGTAGCGATGTGACGTATAGAACCGGTATAATACGTAATTGAATTATAGGGCGAATTAATAATATAGGTATGGGTACCTGTAAAATTGGTGATATAAAATATCATACTGGAAGAGGTACTTTTATCAGTAGCTATTATCTCCAGATTGACTTTGGATGAGTCGTTGCCTGATGATGTTATATTATAACCGAAAACCGAGTCGGTTTGCCATTTTACCTGGTTAATATCTGCACTAATTGAAACTGTAGAGTCGAGGTGGTTATTTTGTTGAACACTTTTGCCATTTGCCGGACCTGCTGCTTTAGTGCATTCAGATAACACAAATATTAAAAGTAATGCAGAGACTATCCCGAGCTTTTTCATAAGTTAATAATAACGCTTAATGAGGAGAATTGCATTTTTAATAGTTTCATCTATGTGATGTATATCAAAAAAAAATCTACAATTACAAACGTTATTTCCTATGTTTTGGTATGCGAAAAATTTATGGCTTTAAAACAATAAATGCACCATTTGTAACATCTAGTGTACTATTACTATTAATGAAGTTGAAATATCCTACAAGCCTGTCGCTATAAACATGGGTAATAGAAACAATACCACCCAATGCGGTGTAGTAAATGCCATTGTGGTAATAGTAGGCATTTGCCTCTCCCAAAACAATACCAAAGGTTCCTGTAACTCCCTTATACTTGGTAATAGTTAATTGTATTCTATCAACTGGGAATGCAACATCAGATGAAATTCCGGTAATAACAAGTGTGGTGGTAGAATCATGCACTTGCGTATCAAGCGTAGAAATCCATGAAGTACTACCTATGAAATTATAATTACCACCAATAGTGGCCGACATAGATGGATTAACAGAAGTGATATAAGGTGTGTTTTTAATACAGCTACTGAAAATAAGGCAACATACCAGCACTAAACTTACTATCGAAAGGCTTTTCTTCATACAAAGATATTTGCGCTAAGATAAGGGTAAATTATTAATAATTCAAACAGGGGTTTGGTAGGGTGTAAATATTCCCAGTATCTATTCGTTTGAATAAATCACCCAAAGAATGCAATAGTATGACTAAAAAGGGTGGTTTTTGGAAACTAAAGTTTGTAGAAGTTTAGAAATACTACATCTAAACCTCCAATAGCTACAGTTTTTTAATAATTTGCAATATTAAGGTTCTTTTTTTATGGTTGTTTGTAGATAAAATGTTATGTGAATAGTATGTGAATATTGAAGTTTGATTGAGTAATAATCCATTGGTTTATTAATTTTGAGTCAAGACTCTGATCATATGGTAGTTATGCGTTTTGTATTAAAGTTGACTTATATCATAAGCATATTTGTGTTTTTATGTGCGACAAAAGTTTCGGCACAGATTTCTGATATCCGGATTTTGAGGGATATAAATCTACATAGGAACCAATCGCTGGATGGGGTAATGAAGGGATTGACTAATTCAGTTTATCCCATGTCGGGCATAGTGCCCATATATGAGCTGGTAGCGGGTTATAGAAAACATGACAGGACCATAGTGAGGGATGCATGGTGGGCTATAGAAGGGCTGGGTGTTAATACAATTCTTACGTTTGGAATGAAGTATGCTGTTAACCGGTCAAGGCCCTATAAAACCTATCCTGATATTCAGAATTATCAAAACGACACAGACCCATCATTCCCTTCCGGGCACACCTCATTTGCATTTTGCACTGCCACCAGTATCAGTCGTTATTATCCCAAATGGTATGTGGTGGTGCCAGCATATACATGGGCCGCAGTAGTAGGGTATTCGCGTATGGACCTTGGGATGCATTACCCCTCAGATGTTCTGGTAGGGGCTTTAGTAGGTACAGGTTCGGCCTGGTTGGCGGTATTGGGTAACCGGTATTTGCAAAACAGGAAGTTTAACAGGGATTTTATAAGGTAATAAATAAAAAGGGGAAGAAATCACATCTTCCCCTTTTTACTATTCAATTATCAGTTTTTCTGAGTGCGTATTTTCGCCATCATCAATCCTTATCAGATACAATCCTTTAGGATAACCTGAGGTATTAAGTGGGATATTATTGTCTCCATTGCTTATTGAGATCTTTTTATCAAAATAGGTCCTTCCATTTACATCAGCAATTTGTACAGTTATAGTATTGGTAATGGAACTATTGTAGAACAATGTTGTAGTGGTTGACGTAGGGTTTGGATAAAGTTTTGCTGAGGCCAAAGCATTGTGTATTGGGTTAATACCTGTTGATACCGACCCATAGAAACCAAGACTATCTATGTATAGGTAACTATTCGCCACAGGGGTGGTGCCACTAGATGATAGGACTATGATAGCAGTATCGGGGTATTTATTTAATTGGTAGGTAAGTGGTATTGAGAAAGGAGCCCAGTTCATTACCATACCTGGTAAAAGGTAGTTGGTATAGCTAACGGTATCCCTCTTATTAGTTGCCATATTCCATCTTGATAATAATACTGCTATTCTACCTTGATCGGCTCCATAAGCCATATATTGCCAATTACCAGTTAAGCTTTGCGGCCTTGAGGTAAATGCAAAGCCAGATTTAGGTTGGAAAGAGGTGGTATTAATCAATCCATTCACGGCTACACCAGGTACAACACCTATAATTGACACAGTTTTGGAAACTAATTTAATATAACTGGCACCCGGGGCTCCGGGTGTACCTTTTGTGCAGGTATAGACTGCTGCTGCTGTGGTTAATGGATTAATATTATCCCACCCCGTAGGCATGTCATAACTACCTGAACTAGTCCAGGTTTCAAAACCGGCATTAGGGATTTGGGCAAAAGCACCGCAGCTAAAAAGGGTTGCCGTAAGAAGAGTAAAAAGTTTTTTCATTATTGTCAGTGATTATTTTTGAGTAAAATATTTAGATTGCTCAAAAATAGGACATTAGAGCAAAAAAAAATCATTACACACCAGAGTTTGCAATGATTATATTCTACAAGTGAATTTTTTGTTGTTTATATTACCTCGCCTTCCAAATCGTAGTCGAAGGCTTTGGTAATGCGCACGTTTACAAATTCGCCTATTGGTAATGGCTTAGAATGTGTGATGACCACTTCGTTATCTACTTCTACACTGTCAAACTCAGTCCTGCCCAGATAGCGGCCAGCTTCTTTTTTATCAATAATTACCTTGAATATTTTGCCTACCTTTTCCTGATTCTTTTCCAATGAAATTTCTTGCTGGGTTTCCATTATTTCCTGGGCTCGGGCTTCTTTTTCATCTGCAGGAACATTATCTACAAGTTCGTATGCACTCGTATTTTCTTCATGGCTATAAGTAAAGATACCTACACGGTCTAGCCTGGTTTCTTCCAGGAACTGCTTCAGGTCCTCCACATCGTCCCTGGTTTCGCCTGGGAAACCAGCTATAAGGGTAGTTCTAATACATATACC
>CAIWHI010000917.1 GCA_903912435.1 uncultured Bacteroidota bacterium
CTCGAATCTGCTGTTGTAGTTGGAAATAAATTGGTAGCACTTGTGAACTCGGTTGCCGCTGTATAGCTGGTACCATGGTGCATATTTAAGGTATGTACCCCATTACCTCTTGTAGAATCATACAATTCATAAGTTGCAGCAACTCGCGAAGTAACTATAGGCACTGGTCCGCTATATTTAGAATGGCCTGTGGAAGCTGTATGCTTAATTAATGAATTGCTGTAAAGTATTTTACCGGTATTAGCATCAACAAATACTTTCTGGCGGCTCAATGGCTTTGTTGCATATATATCGAATGACCATGCAAGATGTGGAATATGATCATCAATTCCTGTAATATAATCTTCAATCCACGCCAGGATACCATGTGGTAAGAAAGAAGTATCTGGATTATGATACATAGCCTTAATCCTTGCTTCTTCTCCGGGGTCCTGCCACATATAATGTTCGGCCCCTACCGATTGAAGGGCTGAATTGAAAGCAGCAGATTCAGAAACAGATGGCAAAGCAGATGGATGGTTATTAAAATTATAATAATTACCATCTATAAACCTTACTGTTCCATCCTTTATTGCAAGTACATAATTTGCATATTCTGCTTTTACACCTTTGTAATATTGGTAATACCTATTGGTAGTAATACCCATTTTGGTAGTAGTAGAATTATATAAAGCAAAAGTGTTTTCAACACCATCATTACCCAGGTATTTCTGAAATATTTCCTGGGCCTGTTCTGCCTTCCAGTTGGTTCCTGGTGTAAATGTTATGGATATTGGTGTATTATCTACCGGATTAAGTTCAATTGTCTGAATTGTTTTATCCGTTTGATTTTGTTGGGCCTGCGTATTTCCAGTTAAGATTAACGCTATGCCAGCCATTGCCACAGTAGTGGCTAACCTAAAATGCCTTTGAAAATAACTCATATTAAAGAAGGTATTTTTTATTTTGGCGTTAAGGTACGAATTTTTAACAAATTTGCAAGCTAAATAAATAAAATAGCGTATATCATCTACCTGAGCTGAAATATACCTACCAATCATATTGCATCATGTAATATTTAATTTTTCCTGATTTTCGTTAGTACCAATTCTGGATTAACATTTTACCTTTGCACCCGGATATTAAAAAATAACAACAGCATATGGATTACCGTATAGAAAAAGACACAATGGGCGAGGTAAGTGTACCAGTTTCAGCCTATTATGGGGCACAGACTCAGCGCTCAATTGAAAATTTCAAAATAGCACAGGATATCAATAAGATGCCAAAGGAAATCATCCAGGCTTTTGCATATCTCAAGAAAGCAGCAGCTATTACCAACTGCCAGTTAGGAGTTCTACCACAGGATAAATGTGATATGATAGGCCGCGTGTGCGATGAGATCCTAGATGGTAAACTAAAAGATGAATTTCCATTGGTGGTATGGCAAACCGGTTCCGGCACCCAAAGTAATATGAATGTGAATGAGGTAATAGCCTACCGTGGTCATGTACTCAACGGTGGCTTATTAACCGACAAGGCTAAATTCATCCATCCTAATGATGATGTGAATAAGTCGCAATCATCTAACGACACCTTCCCCACCGCAATGCACATTGCAG
>CAIWHI010000918.1 GCA_903912435.1 uncultured Bacteroidota bacterium
CTCAAAAATAACAGAATAAGCATAGTGCCTACCTAGCCATAACTGCCTTCTCACGTACCCACTTGATTACCAATTCTAATTGTTCAGTTTTAGTCATTCCGCTATTGTCAAGTAGCACCGCATCCTTTGCCCTATGGAGTGGGCTTTCTTCCCTGGTACTATCAATATAATCTCTCAATTCAAGGTTATGCCTAACCTCTTCTATTGTAATATTATGGTTTGTGTCATACATCTCTTTAAACCTCCTCATTACCCTTACCTCTGGGTCGGCAGTCATAAATATTTTTAATTCGGCATCAGGAAAAACCGCTGTGCCAATATCTCTGCCATCCATTACAATACCCTTTCTACGCCCCATCTCCTTTTGCTGGGCTACGGCAAAAGTTCTAACTTCTTTGATGGCTGCTACTTCACTCACCCTATCCGAAACAAGCATATCCCTGATGTAAGAAGCTACATTTTCATCATTTAGATGAATTTCGGAGCTTTGGGTGAGCGAGTTGAATTCAAAAGTGAGATTGATATTAGCAATAGCAGCGATAATACTAACCGGATTGGTAAGGTCAATATTATTTCTCAGGAAATACAGGGCAATCGCCCGGTACATAGCCCCACTATCAATATAATTATATCCCAGCCTGGTAGCCAGTTCTTTAGCTATAGTGCTTTTACCACATGACGAATACCCATCAATAGCAATTATTATTTTCCCTGTTGGCATGTGGCAAAGTTAGTAAAGGTTGCTAAATTGAGAAGCTAATAGCAGGGCAGCCAAATAATAGTAGGAATCAGGTTTGCGACTTGGATAATTGTTCCATTTTCATTCATTAAGGGTAGATGAGTAAGCCATTATTAACCAACGCTTGTAAAAATTATATAAGGACGCAATTTTTTAGAGAATAATTTGGCATATTTAAACCTCTTATTTATTTTTTTATCTACCTTTGGTAGACACCCATGTGATATGGTGTCCTGGCAATGAAGTTAAAAACATATCCGATGCGAAAAACACCCAAAACCTACCTAAAATCCTTATTCCTAATATTGCTTTTTGTTTTTAATGCCACCCATAATTACGCTTCACACATTATAGGAGCAGAACTCAGGTATAAGTGGATAAGCGGTCTTACCTATCAGGTAAGCGTTTATCTTTATGGCGATTGCGGAAGCTCAAGCCGGGCATCATTTGAGACATTACCCATTACCACTCCTCAGATATGTGTTTATGATGGAGCTACATCAGTTACTTCGTTATACTTAACTAATACCGGCCCGGCTTGTGGCTCAGAAGTTTCATCCGTATGTACCGATTCACTAGCCTATACTACTTGTTCCAGTCTTGCCTATACCATTCCAGGAATTAAAAAGTATATCTATACCGGCACAGTGGTATTACCACATACTTCCAATACATGGCGGTTTATCTATACTTCAAATAATGGTTCTACCGTAGCTGCAGTTGCATGCTCCTTTTATTCAGGCAGTGTTGCTCCGGCTAGTGCAGGCCGTACGTCCTCAATTACTAATATATCAGGGGCTGCATCTACAAGCATCCAGCTTATTGATACATTAAATACAATTACAAGCCGCGGCCATAATTCAAGCCCGGTATTGACTGTTGAGCCAACACCTTATTATTGTCTGGGTAGCAGGGATAGTTATAATCCCGGTGCTTTGGATTATTATGATACTTCAGTATTCTATCATGAACCATCTGGTGATAGCCTTGTATTTTCCCTTATACCTGCAACTAATGGGTCAGGTAGTTGTGCAACCATTGGCACAGCGGTTACCTATATAGGTACAGCATGGCCCGGCCAACCTGTAAGTGGTGCTACACCACTAGTAGTGGGTAGTGCTGCCAATTTCTCGTTTAATAGTGCTACAGGACAAATGTTTTTTACTCCTTCGGTATTGCAAAGAGCTACTGTAGTGTATAACATTGATGAGTATTTTAATGACACACTGGTAGGCACAATGCAACGGGAAATGAATTTCCTGATACAGCCATGCGTGGCGAATGGTGCTCCGTGGGGTGGTTATACCTCATCAACCGCAGGTACCATTGTAGATAGTACTGACTTTATCATATGTTCTGGCATCGGAGCATATTCAATAACGGTTACTCCAAGGGAAATAGACACCTCAAAAACAATAACCATCACTGCTACGGGATTGCCTGTAGGTGCCTCATTAATTATTATCAACAATGGCACAAGACACCCTACATGCACTTTTACATGGACAACCACCGGTGTTGCACCTGGCACCTACACATTCTTTATTACCTATGTAGACAATAACTGTCCCTTAGCCGGAACACAAACCTTAGCTTATAATATCACAGTATTACCTAATGCAGCCATAGATGCAGGACCTAATGTAGGTATTTGCCTTGGGAGTTCCACCACTCTTTCAGCAACTGGAGGCACAAGTTATACCTGGATTCCCTCTACAGGATTATCGTGTACAGCATGTGGCACCACAATTGCAACACCAACCATAACAACCATATATACAGTAACCGGAACAGGTACAGGTTTTTGCCCAAGTACTGATACTGTAAGAGTTACCATAAGTCCCTTACCTACTATCGTTGCGCATACACCTACCTCCATTTGTCTTGGTGCGTCTACAACCTTATCAGGAACAGGTGGTACAACCTATACTTGGTCGCCTGGAACAGGTCTATCATGCACTGGGTGCCCTAATCCTACAGCTACCCCTATAGTGACTACAATTTATACAGTGACCGGAACAGTAGCGGGATGCTCAAATCGTGATACAGTGAGAGTTACAGTACTACCATTACCCAATATATTATCAGGAGGCACCAATACTATTTGTGCAGGCGGCACAACACCATTAACAGCCACTGGTGGTGTTTCATATATATGGACACCAGCAGGTAGTCTTTCATGTGCTACATGTGCCAATCCTAATGCCTCCCCTACTACAACAACAACTTATACTGTAACCGGAACTGGTGCCAATGGTTGTACCAATACCAGTACAGTAACTATTGCAGTAAATCCGCTCCCAACTATAACTGTGGCACCGGCTGCTATATGTTTTGGCACTACTGTTACGCTCTCACCATCAGGGGGTATAACATATATATGGTCGCCAGGGGCTACCCTATCATGTA
>CAIWHI010000919.1 GCA_903912435.1 uncultured Bacteroidota bacterium
AAAATCACGATTCGAAATTGGGTCGAAATTTTAGATTGTGTCTAATCCTAAAAAGAAAACGTATGGCCCATTACGAACCACCCACCAAATCTATAAGCTTAGTTTGTCTTGCCATAAAAAAGAGTGTCTATCCTACCCCAATTACCCAAAATGATAATCTTGACTTCACATTAGAGTCAATATGTGTTGTAAATTCGCCGATTAGAATTAATAAGCAGCCATTATGAGAAAATTACATTTATATATTTTATGTTTGTGCCTGTCTGTTTTATGTATTTCCTGGGGAACTGTGGGGCATTTTTCAGTGGCATTAATTGCAGAAAAGCACCTAACCCCAAAAGCGCAGGCTGCCATTAAGGATTTACTAGGTAATGAAACAATGTCAGAGGCAAGTACATGGGCTGATGATGTAAGAGGTGAACAGGAATATAAAACCACCGGACCCAAACATTATATCAACTTGCCATTAGGACTAAGCTATGAGGCATTTGGTCAGAAAGTAGTGGCAATGCAAGAGGACAATGTATATAAAGCTGTACTCAAATGTGAGCAAGATCTAAAATCCGCATCAACCAGCAGGTCACAAAAAACTGAAGCTCTTAAGTTTTTAATACATTTCATTGGCGACCTTCACCAACCTATGCATGTGAGCCGTGCAGAAGATAAGGGAGGAAACACCATTCTGGTAAATTATAAAGGCGATGCCACAAACCTGCACACCGTATGGGACAGCAAACTAATAGATGACCAGGAATTAAATTACAAGGAAATTGCAGAACAATTTGATACTGCCTCTTCACAACAAATTGCTCATTGGCAAAACGACAGCCTGATTGGTTGGTTATGGGAAAGCTACCAAATAAGTAGTACTCTTTACCAGGAAATTGACGGATCAGAAGGTCATAACCTTAAAAAGCCCTACTATAAACGCCATATAGGTATTGTGGACCTACGTATGGAAATGGCAGGTATCCGCCTTGCAAGCATTATCAATGAGGTTTTCAACGACAGCTACCAGCCACCAGCAAAAGGAGCTGCAATTACCGTAGAATCTGCAAAATCGATAAATATTGAAGATGCAGGGAAACATATTGGGGAGTACGCCGTAATCTGCTCTAAAATTTATGGCCATAAGGATATGGGTGAAATGACACTAGTTAATTTAGGCAATTCATATCCCAACCACTTATTAACCGTTGTCTTAAAAGGTGAGGCATTGGCGACATTCAAAAAAATAGATGGCAAGGATGTATGTGTAACAGGTAAAATCATTGATTATAAGGGCAAACCTGAAATAATAGTTACCAACCCCAAAAAGTTTGAATTACAGGAAGGCAAATAGTAGTATTGGTACATTTCAATCTATTGCGCTTTAATTGGTTTGGCTAATCAATTACAAAATACTTGCATCTTCCTACAGAGAGAAGTGTATTATCTGCCCTCAGTATATCTAAACCTAAAAATCCTCCCCCACCTCAAAGCTAACTGTCTCATTAGTCTTAGGATGTATAAATTCCAGGTAAGCCGCATGAAGGTACAAGCGTTCATCAGCCGTGCCATATAGGTCATCACCTACTATAGGGGCATTAAGTCCCAGTTCATGTGCTGAATGCATGCGCAACTGATGAGTGCGGCCAGTTAGTGGCCAAAAATGCACCTTGGTAGTAGTTTCAGTTCGCTCCATTGCTTTCCAATGGGTAATACTCTTTTTCCCGGTTTCGAAGCACACCAATTGCATGGGTCTGTTAAATGGGTCTGGTAT
>CAIWHI010000920.1 GCA_903912435.1 uncultured Bacteroidota bacterium
TAAGTGTTGTTCCGGTAATAGGTGATGGGTTGGGGTAAACTGTTACTGGCAGTGTAATATAACACCCGGTAGGTAAAGTATATGTTATTGTTGCCCCACCTAATGAATTCCCAAAAACAACACCAGTGCCAGAACCAATAGAAGCTATTGAAGTATTACTACTCGACCATATTCCACTCCCTGTATCAGATAAGGTAGTGGAATAACCCAGGCATATAGCTGTAAGTCCCGTTATTGGATTCGGAGTTGGATTAACAGTAAATGATGTTGTTGCATAACAACCGGTAGCCAATGTGTAGCTAACAGTAACTGTTCCCGCTATTTCTCCGGTTACCATACCAGATGAGGCAATAGAACCAATGGCAGGATCACTCACACTCCATGAACCCCCTGCTGTAGCATCAAGCACAGTTACATTGTCACCCACACATTCCTGAATAGTGCCTGTAATAGCCGCAGGAACAGGATTCACGGTAACTATATAGGTTACATTACATCCTGTGGGCAGTATATATGAAATCGTAGTAGTTCCAGAACTTACACCAGTTACAATAGCAGAGGTAGACCCAATAGTAGCCACCCCGGTATTACTGCTAACCCAGGTGCCACCTCCTGTGCTACTACTTAAAAATAGAGTTGAATACTGACAGACATTAGTGAGACCAGTTATTGCCGCAGGTATTGGATTGACCAGAACCGTTGTTGTGACAAAACATCCGGTACCCATAATATAACTAATGACTGCGGTTCCTGCTGAATTACCGGTGACAATACCTGTGGTAGATGTGACATTGGCTATAGCAATATTACTACTGGCCCAATTACCGCCAGATGTGGCATCACTTTCTGTAATTGTTGAACCAACACAAACAACAGTGGGACCGGTAATAGGTGGTGGAGTTTGGAAAACAGTCATGGTGCCGGTTACAAAACAACCTGCGCTTAGGGTATAAGTAATAATAGTGGTACCTGCTGTTACGCCTGTTACCAATCCTGTACTTGAACCTATAGTAGCTACCCCGGTATTTGAACTAGTCCATACACCACCGGTTGCTGCATTAAATAAATTTGTAGTAAAACCTGTACATACATTCGTAGCACCTAAGATTGGCCCCGGTGCTGTATATACCGAGACAGTGGTGGTAGAAATACATCCCCCCGCTCGTAATCGGTAGGTGATGACAGAGGTTCCTGCAGTGACCCCAGTGACTACTCCGGTTAATGAACCTACTGTTGCTACACCTGTACTTCCACTTATCCAGGTTCCTCCCGTTGTGGCATCAGCTAATGTGAGTGTTTGGCCTACACATTCTACCGTGGGGCCTGTAACTGTAGCCGGATTAGTAAATACAAATAATTCCATACCTGGTGTAGTAGCACTAAGGCCGCTATAACTACAGGTAAGTGTACATTTATACCATACATTGGCAGTAACAGTAGCAGTATAGGTAGCATTAGTTGCGCCGCTTACGTTGGTATAAGTAATATTATCAGATGAAACCTGCCACTGGTAAGTTAAACCAGATGCACCAGACGCACCACATAATGACAATACTGAAGTATAAGAAGAAGTACATGCAGAGTCAACAGATGGGCATACTGTACCTGCAGTAGGTGTACCACTGCATTGGTATTGCCAGCGATATACCTGGGCTGAAGAAGGTGCTGTACTTAAAGAAGATGTAAATGTTGTAGATGAAGGAGTTGGAGCTGAACTAACGTTATTTAACGTCTGCCAATCTGATGTACTATTTGCAATGCCAATAGTTGCTGACATTGATCCATAAGTAGAGCTTTCATATAGGAAGTCTATTATATTTGAAGTTTCGTAAAGTTTAACTTGAAAATTGCCATAACCAGTTCCTGATCCAAAAGCATAGGTTCCCATGTTTTTCCACTCAAAGGTAAACACCCTGTTAGGCGCTGTACCTGAAGTTTGATAATACCCACCAGTAGGAAGACTCGAATATCCTTGCAAATCATCCCAATATGGCATCAGCCAGCCGGCACTGGCAATACCCGTATTAGCGTTCGTCCAAACATTACTGCCTGAATTTGCTAGTGAAAGCCAACCATTGGTACAAGCTGACAATGTGGTATATGTAGTTCCACAGAATGTAAAATTAAATCCAATTGAAATACTACCATAATTACAATCATCGCAGGTTATCCATCCAGTTGTTATTGCTGTGCCAGTGGAGGATATTGATGAATAAGTTGTTGAAAATGCTGAAAAACCATAAGAAGCAGCTGTTTGGGAATAGCTTGCAAAACTTAGACAGGAGAGGATAAGAAATAAGTAGATTTTTTTCATCTATATTAATTTGTATGTTAATTATTTGTTATTTATATTTTCGTGTTACAGTAATTTTGTAAAATCACTCTTAGCCTTGCAATATAACAAATTTTCGTAGAACAAAGTGTTATTTTTTTGCAATACAGTGTATAAATATTTGGAATGAATCCATATGGCAAGTTTATGGCCTTCTTCCTAATTAATATCAAAAATTACATCTGTTAATTATTATTGCTAAATATATAGGCGTAGAAATTTGGATTAATGTTAGTGGTGATTACACATTTATTAATAGCATATGAGATCGCTTTTTTAGATTCCGATTTGAATATATTTTTCATGTATTTAAAATATTACATAACACTAAATAATAAAAATATGTAATTATGAATAAGTGTTTAGAAAATATTCATAGATTTGTAGTTCACCAAACTAATGAATTATGAAAAAACATGCATTTATTTTTGTACTGCTAATCTATTTACTAGGGAGTAATTTTAAGGCGGAAGCAGCAATGCCACCTGGAAGTTTGATTTATTTGAAAAATATGTCTAGTTATACCGTAAATTATGTTATTTATGCTCATGATTTACCTGGATTATGTGGAAGTCCATTGGAATTGGTCTCAAATACAATTACTTTAGCACCTTGGTCTACATTGACATTTTATAATGTCACAGATTTAAACTGCCCAGCTATTTTTTCCTGGTCTGGTTGTACTGTCGCTGTGGGTAATCCCCATGCAGGATGGATTTGGGATAAAGCTAATCTCAATATCCCAGGTTGTGGTGGTACTATTTTAGGCCATGACTTTTGTTCTTTAACACCAATAGTATCAGCTACACTCACATGTACTTTAGGGAGTATGCTAATTAGGTGGGATGAAGATCCCCTTACAGGTTATGTTGAGATTGGTATTTCAGGACCTTAGGATGAAAACGTTATTTTTTTATAGGGTATATCGTGTTTGATATACCCTTTTTTATGCGCTGGGTGATGATTATAAAAAAATATAAAAAAATAAAATGCATTACTATATAAATTTAGAAGTCTTTTTTCCAAAATAATTATGTCTCCAATGGAAAACTGCTTATTTTGCTGCCAAAATGATTTTCTATGAAGAAAATTTCTTTATTTATCCTCTTATTTAGTTTTTGTTGTGTTCAGCAATCCTTTGCTTATGATTTTACTTTCGATGAATTGGTGAAGTTAAAGGGTCTATCGCTGCACGATTTTGAGGATGCAGTGCTCTTAAAGGGCTACAAACTTGTAAGTGTAGAACAGGTTGACGACCACTGAGCAAGGTTTAAAAATGGTGATCATTCTCTTTATTATTATGCCTTTGGCAATGTTTTGGGTGCTTCAAAGTCCATATCCATATTATATACCATTACCCAAAGAGAAGAGTACATGGCAATAAAAAAAGAGATTGTAACCAAAGAAGGCAAAAGTGAAAAAGTGCACCTAAAGGAAAATGAATCAGAAATGCATCATTATGATTTGGAGGGTGATTTAACTGCTCACCTATGGCGTGTAAACAATTATAAAAAGCAAATGCACCAGTATAAAATAGAAGTTTTTGGCAGGCAAGATGATGATAATGCAAATTTACGACTCAAAACCAATGTGAATTTTCAGCAATAGTCAATGTTAAAAA